>NZ_JAIBFH010000194.1 GCF_019459675.1 Arenimonas sp. | reverse complement strand
CCGGGTGGCGGGCGGCAGCACCATCACCCAGCAGGTGGCCAAGCAGTTCTTCCTGAGCTCGGAATACTCGTATACGCGCAAGCTCACCGAGATCTTCCTGGCTTTGAAGATGGAGCGCGAACTGAGCAAGGACGAAATCTTCGAGCTCTACCTCAACAAGAGTTTCTTCGGGAACCGCGCTTACGGCGTCGCCGCGGCCGCCGATTATTACTACGGCAAGACCCTCGACCAACTCACCCTGGCCGAGGCCGCCACGCTGGCGTCGATCCCCAAGTTCCCTTCCAGCGGCAACCCCATCATCAATCCCGAGCGTGCGCTGATCCGGCGCAACTACGTGCTGCTGCGCATGCGCGAGGAAGGAATGATCACCCCCGCGCAGGAGCAGGCGGCCGTTGCCGAGCCGGTGAACGCAAGCCCGCACGAGCCCAGGGTTGAAGTGGACGCCCCGTACGTGGCCGAGATGGTCCGCGCGGAAATGGAGCAGCGTTACGGCGCCGAAGCCACCACCAGCGGGCTGCGCGTCTACACCACCATCGACAGCACGCACCAGGCGGCGGCAGCGCTGTCGGTGCAGTCAGGCCTGCTGGAGTACGACCGGCGCCACGGCTACCGCGGCCCAGAAGCGCAGCTGGAACTGGCCGACGATGAGGATGACGCGGCGCTGCGCAAGCAGCTGCGGACCTATCCGCCGTTGGGTGGCCTGGCCGCCGGCATTGTGTCGGGGCTCGAAGGCGATAGCGTCCGGCTGGTGACGGCCGCCGCCGAACCCCTTCTGCTCGACGCGAAGTCCGTGCGCTGGACCGGCAAGGCGGCGCGCGCGCTGCTCAAGCGCGGCGACGTGGTTCGGTTCGCACCGGTGCCGGTGAAACCCGCCGCGCCGGCCGCCGAAGGCGCAGTGCCACCGCCCCCGGCGGAACCCGAGTACCTGCTGGCCCAGATCCCGCGCGCGCAGGCGGCGCTGGTGTCGGTGCAGCCCGAGGACGGCGCAGTGCGCGCGCTGATCGGCGGCTTCAGCTTCGGCCTCAACAAGTTCAACCGCGCCACCCAGGCCCAGCGCCTGCCCGGATCGAGCTTCAAGCCCTTCGTGTACGCCGCCTCGTTCGAGCGCGGCTTCGGGCCCGGCAGCATCGTGCTCGATGCCCCGGTGGTGTTCCGGGACCGGGCGGGCAACGTGTGGCGGCCCCAGAACGACGCCGGCAACTTCGCCGGCCCGATGCGCCTGCGCGAAGCCATGGTGCAATCGCGCAACCTGGTGTCGGTGCGCCTGCTGGACGCCATCGGCGTGGATTTCGCCAGCCGATACATCACCCAGTTCGGATTCAGCCAGCAAAGCCTGCCGCCGAACCTTTCGATGTCGCTGGGCACCTCCTCGCTGACGCCCATGTCGATAGCGCGCGGCTATGCCGTGTTCGCCAACGGCGGCTTCCGGATCGACCCGTGGTTCATCGACCGCGTGCTCGACCGCGATGGCGTGGTGCTGTCGCAGGCCGCGCCGCCGCGCGCCTGCCGCAGTTGCCCGGGCCGCGAAGCCGGGGAACAGCGCGCCACCACGGTGGTGGACGGTTTCGACTTCGGTGCGCAGGCGCCGGTCGAGACGCCGGCCGAAGGCGCCGAGCCCGCCGCGACGGCGGCTGCCGAGCCCGTCGCGCTGCCGGAAGGCCCGCTGGTGCTGGCGCCGCGCGCGATCGACGAGCGCACCGCGTTCATGATTTCCTCGATGCTCAAGGACGTGGTGCAGCGCGGCACGGGCACCGCTGCCAAAGTGCTCGGGCGTGAGGATATCGGCGGCAAGACCGGATCCACCAACGACTACCGCGACGCCTGGTTCTCAGGCTTCGGCGGCGACCTGGTGACCACGGTCTGGGTCGGCAACGACGACTTCAAATCGCTGGGCCGGGGCGAGTACGGCGGCAAGGCCGCCCTGCCGATCTGGATCAACTACATGCGCGAAGCCCTGGACGGCGTGCCGGTGGTGGTGCCCGACGTGCCCGCCGGCATCGTCACCGCGGCCATCAATCCGTCCTCGGGGCGGCTGATGGCCGAAGGCAGTCCGGGATCGATCCAGGAATACTTCAGGCGCGAAGATTACGACCGCATCACCAGCAGCGGCTTCGACCTCGATCCGGAGTTGAGCAACGAAGAGGCGTTCGACATCTTCTAGCCCCGGAGAACGGTAAACATGAGCCCGCGACGCCCGGATGATCCGCGTACCCAGCAGCGCCGCCTTCTCGTGGCCCAGGAGGCGGCCCGCCTTCTGGACGCGGGCGAGCAGGTGGACAACGACCAGGCGCGGCGCAAGGCCGCGTCGCGGCTGGGGGTGTTCGGCGACGCCGGCTTGCCGGACGCCGCCCTGATCCGGGAAGCCCTGGGCGAGCGCCAGCGGCTTTTCGGCCGCGCGCAGGCGCCGGCGCTGGGCGTGCTGCGTGAAGCGGCCCTGCAGGCGATGGCGTTCCTGGCGTCATTCGACCCGCGGCTGGTGGGGCCGGTGCTGGAGGGCACGGCCGGCGACCGCTCGGGCGTCCAGCTGCACCTGCACCCCCAGGACCCCGACGACGTCGCGCGCTTTCTCCACGACCAGCGCATTCCCGTGCAGCCGGGTACCCGGCGGGTCCGGCTTGAGCGCGACCGCAGCGCCGACCTGCCCTGCTGGCACTTCACCGCCGACGGCGTCGACTTCGAACTGGTGGTGCTGCCCAGCTCGGCGCTGCGACAGGCCCCTCTCGAGCCGCTGGAGGCAGCGCCGATGCCCCGGGCCTCCGCTGCTGCGGTAAGGCGCCTGGTGGGCGCCAGCGGCGACTGAGGCCGCGCAGGAGCCAAGCGCCGCACCAAAACGAACGCCCCGCGGAGCGGGGCGCTGGTTTTGCGGCGCGAAGCGGGGTTCAGCGCTTGTCGAGCGCGACGTAGTCGCGGTTGACCGCGCCGGTGTAGATCTGGCGCGGGCGGCCGATCTTGGCTTCCGGATCGGTCTGCTGTTCGAGCCAATGCGACACCCAGCCGGCGGTGCGGGCGATGGCGAACATCACCGTGAACATCTCGGTCGGGATGCCCAGCGCCTTGTAGATGATGCCCGAGTAGAAATCGACGTTCGGGTACAGCTTGCGCTGCACGAAGTAGTCGTCCTTGAGCGCGGCTTCTTCCAGGCGCATCGCCACTTCCAGCATCGGGTCATTGACGCCCAGTTCGGCCAGCACTTCGTGGCACATCTCGCGGATGATGGTCGCGCGCGGGTCGAAGTTCTTGTAAACGCGGTGGCCGAAGCCCATCAGGCGGAAGCCCGAGTTCTTGTCCTTGGCGCGGTCCACGGCCTTGGACACGTCTTCCGGGCGGCCGATTTCCGACAGCATCTTCAGCACGGCCTCGTTGGCGCCGCCGTGCGCCGGGCCCCAGAGTGCGGCCACGCCCGCCGCCACGCAGGCATAGGGATTGGCGCCGGTGGAGCCGACCAGGCGGACCGTGGACGTGGAGGCGTTCTGTTCGTGGTCGGCGTGCAGGATGAACAGCAGGTCGAGCGCCTTGGCGGCGATCGGCTTCATCGCGAACGGTTCGCTGGGCACTTCGAACATCATGTGAAGGAAGCGTTCAACGTACTCGAGGTTGTTGCGCGGGTAGCGCACCGGCCAGCCGATGGAATAGCGGTAGCACGCGGCGGCGATGGTGGGCACCTTGGCCAGCAGGCGGATGGCGGCCAGGCGGCGCTGCTCCGGATCCTCGAGGTCGAGGTCACTGTGGTAGAACGCGGCCAGCGAACCGACCATGCCGCACAGCATCGCCATCGGGTGCGCGTCGTGGCGGAAGCCGCCCAGGAAGCCCTTGAAGGCCTCGTGCATCATGGTGTGGTGCGTGACTTCGTGCTCGAAGGTGTTGAACTGGTCCTTGTCGGGCAGTTCGCCGTTCATCAGCAGGTAGCTGACTTCGAGGAAGTTGGAGTGTTTGGCCAGCTGTTCGATCGGGTAGCCGCGGTAAAGCAGCACGCCTTCGTCGCCGTCGATGTAGGTCACGGCGCTGCGGCAGCTGGCGGTGGCCACGAAGCCGGGGTCGTAGGTGAACAGGCCCGTTTCCTTGGGCAAGCGGGTGATATCGACGCAGGGGGCGCCGAGGGTTCCGGTGTACACGGGAAGCTCGACGTTCTTGCCGGCGGCGTTGAGCACGACGCTCTTGTTGTCGGACACGGGCTGACTCCTTTCAGGGATGGCGCGACCCGCATCCACGAAGGCTTTGGCGCGGCGTTCGCTACAGAGATTGGCAGGCGCCGCCAGGGCGGTCACCATTCGCCGAAGTATCTCACAGGCCTCGCGGACAAGTCAGTGACGGGGGCATGAACCTTGGTAGGGGTTGCCACCAACGCAGAAAGGCCACCCGGGGGTGGCCTTTCCTGCCGCAACCGGTCCCGGCAAGCCGGGGTGGCCGATTACTTGGCGTAGCGCTTGCGGAAGCGGTCGACGCGGCCGCCGGTGTCCATGACCTTCTGCTTGCCCGTGTAGAACGGGTGCGAAGCGGAGGTGATGTCGACCTTGATCAGGGCGTATTCGTTGCCGTCCGTCCAGGTGACCTTGTCCTTGCTGGACAGGGTGGAACGGGTGAGGAACGCGAAGTCGGAAGAGAGGTCCTGGAAGACGACTTCTTTGTAGTTCGGATGGATGTCGGCCTTCATGGCAATTGCTCCGCCGGTGATTACGTGGGAAAAGACCGTCATTATAGGCCCGGCCCGGCGCCCTGCGCAAGCCTTTGCCCGTCCCGGAGTCAGGCGCCCAGGCCGGACCGCACCAGGGCCTCGAACTGCGCCTGGTCGTAGTCCATGACGATCCTGGCGTTGGCCGGGCGCCCCATGCGCCGCTGCCAGTCCACCAGCGTGGCGCCGCGGCTGTGCCGACCCTCCAGTTCCACCGCCAGGTAACGGTCTTCGGCGCGGCTGACGCCGTCGGGCGGGCGCGCCCCCGCCCAGGGCCGGGCCTCGGCGCGGGGCCCGCGCCCCCCGCCGTGGTCGGGCGGGGG
>NZ_JAIBFH010000167.1 GCF_019459675.1 Arenimonas sp. | reverse complement strand
GGGGCGGCGGCCGCGGCTGCTCCTGGGTTGACCGTGCGGATGGACGCCGCCACCGGCGCCCTGATCGCCCTGGCCGGCAGCGACCCGCAGCCTTGGCCACAGGGCCTGGCCCTGCGCCAGACGCAGTTCCGGCAGGAGGGCGCGGTGGCCGAGTACGCGTACGTCGCGCTCGCGCCCGGGTTCGACCTGGATGGAATGCGGCGGGAGCTGGTGGCCCTGGGCTACGCCGAACACGTGCTTGCCCTGGACGGATCAACGCTGGAAGCGATGTATCGCGGTGATCGCCAGCTGCTGCTGACCGCCACGCTGCGCGACGGGCTGCAGCACATCGCCGTGCGGGACGTGACGGTGCCGGCTTCGGCGCCGCCCGCTCCCTGAGGCGGCTCAGCCCCCGCGGTATTCCATGTAAGCCGCCGTTTTCCCGGCGGCCGCGTCGCCCAGCAGGCGCCGCACCACGTGCAGGCTGCCGTCGATGCCGGCGGAAATGCCGCCGCAGGTGATCACCGCGCCTTCGTCCACGTAGCGCTCGTCGTCCACGCACACGATGCCGGGCGATGCGGCGGCCAGTTCGTGCATCACCTCGTGGTGGGTGGTGGCGCGCCGGCCGTCGAGCAGGCCGACGGTGGCCAGCACCAGCGCGCCGCTGCACACCGACATCACGATCTCCGCAGTGGCGGCCTGCGCTTTCACCCAGGCCATCACGTCGGCGTCGTGCACCAGGGCGCGCGTGCCGAAGCCGCCCGGCACCACCAGCAGGTCGTAGCCGTGGCCGTCGGCGAAGGTTTCATTTGGCAGCACTTTCAGGCCGTTCACGGCGGTGAAAACGCGGTCCTGCTTCGCCACCAGCACGGTCCTGAAGTGCTGCTGGCCGGCCAGTTGGGCCGTGACTGCGAAGACTTCGAACGGCCCCGCGAAGTCCAGCACCTCGACGTCGTCGAACACCAGGATGCCGACGCGGCGAATCGCGGGCGTGGACGGATCGTGGATGCTCATGTCGGTGCCAGGGGGCGAGGGCCTGCGCCGAGATTAGCGCAGCGGCGACCCCGTGGCCGGCTTCACAGCCGGCGTGGCGAAGCCGCGCGCCAGCAGCCACAGGCACAGCACCAGCTGCATCAGGGCCAGCGGCGCCAGCATCAGCATCGGCAGGTCGCGCTGGAACAGCTCCAGCGAGATGCCGCCCATCTGCGACAGCACGGCGGCCACGCCCAGCACCGAGATGATCCGCGGCACCAGCCGGCCGCGGAACAGCAGCACGTAGGTCACCAGCAGCCCCGCGCCGCCGACGATCTTGTCCAGGTAGTGGATCCAGTTGCGCGCCGCCGACACCACGCCGCGCATCAGCTCGAACTGCAGCGGGTCGGCGCCCGGGTGCTGCGCGTACTGCTGGCTCAGCGACAGCATGGACATGAAGCTGGCCTGCTCGCCCACCGTGGTCGCGAAGCCAATGCCGGTGAGCACCAGCCCGGCCAGCGCCAGCCCGGGGCTGGTGCGGCGGAACAGCGGCCAGGCGATCACCGTGGCCGCCAGCCCCAGCGCGGCGGTGAACAGCGCCATCAGTACGCTGGCGCCAAACAGGTGGGCCATGCCGGCGCCGTTGTGCAGGTAGCCCCTGCCGCTGAACACCGGGTTGCTGAGCCCGAAGTTGTTCCAGATGCCCAGCACCATCGCCACCAGCAGCAGGCCGCCGAACCAGCGACCGATGGATTTGTCAGACGTCATGCGCGTGTGGCCCGTGTGGTCGGAAGTTCACCCACAGTGGCGGCGGCGCGTTCAGGGCGCACGTGCCGATGGTGCGGGGTCCGATGGTCACGGCGGTGGCGTGCACGACCCGGGGGCCGCTGAACGGCGGCTGGGCGCGGCGCCTGCCGGGGGTGCCGCCCGCGATGGCCGTGGCATCATGGCGGCTCGAAACGATACGACGCGGAGCTCCCGCATGCGCTTGTCCCCCCTGTTCGCCGCCGGCCTGCCGTTCGCGTCCGCCCTGGCCGCGGCGCCGTCCGTGCGCACCGCCGATTCGCCCCGTGAAGCGGTCATCTGGGCCGACGCCAAGTACGCCGCCGCGCCCGACGCTGCGCAACCGCGAGTATTGAGGCGATGAACTCGCTGGTGCGCGCCCTGAGCGAGGCCGACCGGGCCGACCTGGCGCGCGCCAAGGCCCTGCTGGAGTCGCCGGGCCTCGCCATCCAGCTGTCGAACTACGTGGGCGCGCCGATGGAATACCTGCTGGCGCGCAAGCTGCCCGGCGGCGCCCGCGCGCTGATCAACCGCGCCGCGCGCCGCGCCGTCGAGGCGGGCTACCGTGCCGCCGCGGGCACGATGCGCGAAGGCGCGGTGGGCGCGCGCGCCAGCAACCG
>NZ_JAIBFH010000176.1 GCF_019459675.1 Arenimonas sp. | reverse complement strand
GGCGCCCGCCGCTGCGGCGGTCGTGATGGTGCTCCTCCTGCAGCTCAAGGACACGCTGCACACCGGCATCGCCCGACTCTCGAGCGAGGAGTTGGCAGCCGCGTTCCAACTGCTGCTGATCTCGGTGGTGATCCTGCCGGTCCTGCCCGACCAGGGCTTCGGGCCGTACGGTGCCATCAATCCGTACCGGTTCTGGTGGGCGGTCGTGCTGATCGCCGGCTTGTCGTTTGCGGGGTACGTCGCCATGCGCGTCACCGGCCCGCGTCGGGGCCTCATGATCACGGCGCTACTGGGCGGCATCGTGTCCTCCACGGCCACGACCGCAGCCTTGGCGCGGATGGCGGCGACCACCCCCGCGCTGGCGCGTCCGGCCGCCGCCGGCGCCATCTTGGCCTGCGCGGCGATGTTCGCCCGCATGATCGGGGTGATCGCCGTGACGGCGCCGTCCTTGCTCGCCGGCCTGTGGCCCCTCCTGGCCGCGATGGCGGTCACCGGCGGAGTGCTGGGTCTGCTGTGGCAGCGGACCTCGAACGCCGCGCTGCCCGAGCCCGCGCTACCCAACCCGCTCGCGCTGCGCTTTGCGCTGGGCTTCGCCGCCTTGCTCGCTGTCGTCGCGCTGGTCAGCCGGGCGCTGACGGACTGGTGGGGTGAAGCGGGCTTGTTCCTGACGTCGGCGATCGCCGGTCTCGCGGATGTCGACGCCATCATCGTCAGCACCGGGCGAATGGTGGGCGAGGGGATCGTGACGCCGGCGGCGGCCGCCTGGGCGCTGCTGCTTGGCGCGGCCGTCAACCAGGCCACCAAGCTGGCGTTGGCCGCCGGTCTGGCCGGGCGCGCCGTGGCGGGGCCCTTGGCGCTGGCGTACGCGCTGATGGCCGCGGCGGGCGCGTTGACAGCCTGGGGCATGGCCTAGGCCAGTTTGCGCCGGAACACGGCGGCGGCCGCCACGAACAGCGCCAACCCGATCCCGGTCATGGCCAGGGCCTGGGGCCAGAGCTCGGCCCAGCCGGTGCCCTTGAGGAAGATGCCCAGCAGTACCTCCATGTAGTAGCGCAGAGGGCTGAGCAGCGAGGCACTTTGAAGCACGGGCGGCATCGATTCGATCGGCGTCATCGTGCCCGACAGGAACAGCACCGGGAACAGCGCGAAGAAGGCCAGCAGCAGCGCCTGCTGCAACGTGCGGGTCACCGCGGCCACGAACACACCCATGGCGATCGCGCTGAGCTGGAACAGTGCCGCGAGCACCATCAGCGTCACCAGGCTGCCGCGCTGGGGCACGTCGAACGCCGCCACGATCAGCAGAGCCGGGAAGATCGCCAGCAGATTCACCGCCACGGTCGGGATGGTCTTGGCGGCGAACAGCTCCAGCGGCGTGATCGGGGTCACCAGCAACTGCTCGATGGTCCCGTGCTCCTTCTCGCGCACGATCGATGCGGCCGGAACCATGACCCCGACCAGCATCGCGGCCAGGGCCATCATCGAGAGCACCATGAAGTTCTTGGTTTCCTGCTCGGGGTTGTACCAGACCCGGGGGACGGCCACGGCCTGGCCGGGGCGCGTGCCCAGCGCCACCTGCAGCGGGGGACGGTCGCCTTCAAACCGCCGCACGACCTGCATGGCGTAGTGGCGGGCGTTCTCGGCCACGTTGGAGTTGGTGCCATCGAGCAGCAGTTGCAGGGTCGGCCGGGTGCCGCGCTGGTAGGCCTGCTCAAACCCCGGCGGGATCACCCAGACCATGGCCACCCGCCCGGCCTGCAGGGCCTGTTCGCCTCGCCGGGGCTGATCGCTCACCTCGCGCAGCTCAAAGGTCTCGGTCGCCTGCAGCAAGGCGACCAAATGCCGGCTGGCCACGCTCTGGTCCTGGTCCACCACCGCCACCGGGAGTTCGCGGATTTCGAAGGTCAAGGCCAGCGTGCACATCACCGCTTCGACGGTGTACAGGAACAGGATCAGGAACAGCACGGTGCGGTCACGCAACACTTGCGTCACCTCCTTGCGCAGCAGGCCGACAAAGCGCCCGCTCACGCCGCCACCTTCTGGCGCAGGCGCCACGCCGCGAAGACAAACACCACCGCCGTGTACAGTGCCAGCCAGGCCAAATTAGGCGCCAGCGCCACCAGGCCGGCATCCTTGAGCACCACATCGCGCGAGATTTCGACGAAATAGCTCGCCGGCACAAGGGTGCTGTAGAGCTGCAACATCAGCGGCATGGTGAACACCGGGAACAGGAAGCCCGAGAACAGGAACGAGGGCATCAGGCTGACGATCAGCGCCACCAGCATGGCGCTGAGCTGGGTCCGGGTGATGGTCGAGACCAGCAGGCCGATACCCACCGTGGTCAGCACGTAGACCCCGGACGCGGCCGCCAGCAGCGCCGGGCTGCCGGCGAACGGCACGTCGAACCAGACGATCCCGACACCGACCAGCAGCGCCATCTCCAGCAGCGCGACGCCGGCATAGGGCAAGAGCTTGGCCAGCACGAACTCCGCCGAGGTCACCGGCGAGGCGTAAATCTGTTCAATCGTGCCCGACTCCTTCTCGCGCACGATCGCCAACGCCGTGAGCAGAGGCGGGAACGCCATCAGGATCACGGCGAACAGTCCCGGGATAACAAAATTCGCGCTGCGAAGACCCGGGTTGTACCAGACCCGGACTTGGGTCTCGATCCGTTGGCGCGGCGCCGCCGGATAGCTGGCGACAATGGCTTCGGCGTAGCCCAAGGCCAGCGCGGCACTGGAGGCGAACGCGCCGTCTACCAGCAGCTGCACCGGCGCGGCCTCACCGCGCACCAGCGCCCGCTGAAAGCGACGCGGCACGACCAGGACCACGCGCACCTGGCCGCGTTGCAATGCCTGTTCGGCCTGGCGCGTCGTGTCGAACGCGTGACTTTGCTCAAAGTACCCACTGGATGTGAACCGATCCACCAGTTCCCGGCTCGCCGGCGACCGGTCTTCGTCCAGGACGCCCAGGCGGATGTTGTTGACATCCAAGGTGACGGCATAGCCGAACAGAAACAGCATCACCAGCGGCATCAGGATCGCCAGGCCGATGGTCAGCGGATCGCGCGCCAGCTCCCGACACTCTTTGCCCATCAGCGCCAGCACGCGCCGGCGGTTCATGCGGCAGCTCCCGTCTTCGCCGTGGCCTGGGCGATGGCCTGCACGAACACCGTCTCCACCGAGGCATCCGCCGACTGACCGGTCTGGGCCCGCAAGGCGTCGAGCGTGCCCCAGCCGATCAAGGCGCCCTGGTGCATCAGGCCAATGCGGTCGCAGTACGCCGCCTCGTCCAGGTAGTGGGTAGTGACCAGGATGCTCATGCCGCCCTGGGCCAAGCGCCGGATCAGCCACCAGAAGCGATAACGCGCCAAGGGGTCCACGCCGGAGGTGGGTTCGTCGAGAAACAACACGGCAGGCTGGTGCAGGATGGCGCAGGCCAAGGCCAGCCGCTGGCGCTCGGCGCCGGACAGCGCCGCCACCAGCCGCCCCGACTCCAGGGTCAGTCCCAGTTGCGCGGTCGCCTGCGCGATCGCCTCGCGGGCCCGTGCACCGCGCAGGCCGTAGGCGCTGGCGAAGAAATCGAGGTTCTCTTGCGCCGTGAGGTCGAGGTAGAGCGAAAAACGTTGGGACATGTAGCCGATGCGCTGGCGCACGACGGCGATCTGGCCGGGCAGCGACAAGCCGGCGACCTGCGCCTGGCCTTCGGAAAAGGGCACCAGCCCACACAGGCCCCGAATCAGCGTGGTCTTGCCGGCGCCGTTGGGCCCGAGCAGGGCGAGCAACTCGCCGGGCTGGATAGACAGCGACACCCGG
>NZ_JAIBFH010000170.1 GCF_019459675.1 Arenimonas sp. | reverse complement strand
CGTGCAGGGCGAGCTGGTGTTCGCGGCGGCCGGGCCTTGAATCGCTCGCTGGCGCTGGCCTTTTTCGTGCTCGCCTGGCTGGCGTCCCTGGCGGTGCTGGCACCGATGCGCTGGCTGGGAGAGCTCGATCTGTGGCGGAATGCGGGGCTGTCCGCGTCCGGGGCCAGCGGCACGATCTGGAACGGACGACTGCTGGGCCTGGACGCGGGATCGCAGCCGCTGGGGGACGTGGACGCCGCGCTGTCGGCCGCGTCGCTGCTTACCGGGACGGTGGCCATCGAATTCGCCACCGACGGCAGCCGCGGCAAGCTGCTGTTGGGCCGGGAGCGCGGCCTGCGGGCGGTCAGCGGGGAATGGCCGCTGGTCGTGCCAACCCCGGGTGGCCCGCTGCAATGGGCGCTGTCGCTGGACGCGGTCAGCGCCGTGGTTCGTGGCGGCACCTGTGCCGAGGCCGCAGGCGGGCTGGAAGCCGTGCTCACCCTGCCGGCCGCGGGCAGTACGACGCCGCCCCTGGTCCTTTCGGGCACGCCGGTCTGCCGCGAGGGCGTCGTCGAGGCCAGCCTGATGCCGGCCCCGGGTTCACCGGCCGTCGAACTGCTGGTTCAGATCCGGGCCGACGGCCAGTACCGGCTGGTGTGGCTGGCCCGCGACCCGGACCCGGGCCTGCGCGCCGCGCTGGACGCGGCCGGTTTCATCGCCGGCGCCGACGGGCTGTCGCGGGTGGACGAGGGCTCCCTGGCCGGCGCGGTGGCCGCTCAGCGATAGCTGCGCTCGCGCAGCCACTTGGTGGCCACCCATTTTTCGCCCTCCAGCACCGGTGCGCCGCCGTGCAGCGTCTTGGTCATCGGGTGCGGCCGGTCGTAGCTGAAGAAAACCGCGTTGCCCTTGATCGGCGCCACTTCGATGCCGGCATCGGGGAACGTGGTGGCCCCGCCCCGCCGCGGGCTGTTCAAGTACATCACCAGCGACGCCACGCGCTGCCCGCCGCGTTCAAGCACCTTGTGCGAACCGGCCAGGGCCGGGTCGAAATAATCGTAGTGCGGCTTGTATTCGGCGCCGGGGCCATAGCGCAGCACCTGCAGCCCCTCGCCGTTTTCCACCGGCCACTGGCAAAGCGCGGCGATACGCGCCTCGATGCGCCGGCACAGTTCATTTTCGGCACGGCTGAAGAACATGCCGTCGCTGGTGCGCGCCTCGTGGACGACGCTCACGCCTTCGTCCATCAGGTAGGTTTCGGAGCGCTGGATGCGCTCGCGCGCCAGCGACACCAGTTCGTCGCATTCGTCGTCGCCCAGCAGCCCGCCCAGCACCACCACGCGCGGATGGCGCAGGTTCGCCAGCACCGCCACGTGCCGGTCACCGGTGTCGATGAAGTGCGGTCCGTCCAGCTCCATCGGTTCGGGCACCGGGGTGGGCACGGGCAACCCGTGCTCACGCGCGTGTTCGGCCAGGTGCGCCTGCAGCGCCGATTGCACCAAGTCGATCGCCTGTTCCTCGGGCCAGCCCTGGCCGCGCAGGCTCTCGACCACCGACAGGGGGTCGCCCCCCCGCCGGGCCCGGTCAATGATCCAATCCTGAAGCTCCTGGCCGGCGTTCGGGGCACTCATGGGTGGACTCGCGCATCAGTTCGCCGCATTTTGTGCCCCGCACATGACAGCCAGGCTGCCACGGTCAGAAGTTGAACTGGGTCCGGACCGCGTACTGCGCGGTTTCGTCGCCGGTCACTTCGTTCTCGCCCTGGGTGTAATTGAACATCAGGCGCAGGTTGGGATTGAGGTAGTAGTTCAGGCCCAGGATCATCGATTCCGCCTCGCGGTTGGCCAGGTCGGAGTTCTCGATGTGGTCGTAGCGGGCGGTCAGCTCCCACAGGCCCACGTCAACCACCTTGGGCGAGCCGAAGACGCCGGTGCCCGGCTTGTAGACCTTCTGGCCACCGTTGAGCATCCAGCTGCCCTGCACGTAGTAGGTCTGCACGTCCTGGTCGGGGCCCAGCGGCTGGTTGAAAACGGAGCTGACGAACTCGGACTGGACGAACAGCGGGCCGTACTGGCCGGCCAGCTCCAGCCCGTAGGCATTCACCTGGTCGCCGCTGGCGGCGGTGGTGATGGCGATGACCTGGCCGGGGCCGCGGCGGCCGGCGTAGTTGGCCACGGCCGACAGGCTGGCCGAACCTTCGTTGGCGTTCTCGTGGCTGACCCAGCCGCCCAGGTGCAGCGTGCGGGACCCGGCCATGATCGGCGCCCAGGTGGCGCGGGCCGATGCGCCCATGCCTTCGGTGCGCGGGCTGGCGGCGCCGCGCAGGTTGAAGGCGGTGGCGCCCACGGAGTAGTTCAGGCCGGACACCTGGTAACCCACGCCCTGCTGGAACTGACGGCCGTTGAACAGGCCGGTGGCGGACGCGAAGGGCCGCTCCATCATCAGGATCTCATTGGAGCTGGTCAGCTCTTCCATGGACCGGTAGGGCTTGAAGTGGCCGATGGTCAGCTTGCCCAGGCCGAACTGCTTGGCGATGTACAGGTCGCGCAGGCCGTCGAGGTTGCTGCCGGCGGCGAAGTCCTGCTCCATCTTGTATTCCCAGCCCCAGGCCTTGCCGCCAAGGCTGAGCCTGGCGCGGCGGAACTCGGTGGTGCCGGTGGTGTTCACCTGGTCCTCGTCGAAGGCGTAGCCGTCGAAGTGCACGCGGCCGCCGGCGGAGAACTCGAAGTTGCCGTCGGACGAAATCACCTTCAGGCCGCCCTTGGCCTCGACCTTGGGCTGGGTCATCGCCTGGGCCTTGAGCGCCTCGGCGGTGTCGATGTTGATGCCCGACTGGGCCTCGTCGCGAGCCTCCAGGTCATCGATGCGCGCCATGAGCGCCGTCACCTGGGCACGCAGTTCGGCGATCTCCTGCTGGCTGGGCGCCGGGGCGTCCTGGGCGAACAGGGGCTGGGTGCTCAAGCCCATCATCGCGAGGGCGACGGCGGCGGCAACGGTCGATTGACGCATGACTGTAACTCCTGGTGTGTAAAACAACTGGGGGCCGGGCTGGTGCCGGCCAACATGTGAATGGCTCGTTACGGGGCGGTGAAACATGTACAGGTTGCTACGGGTTTATGACGCCTCGGCGCGATTTGGATGTCAGTTACATGACAGCGGTTCCGGGGGCCTGGCGGACTGTCATACGCCTGTCATGTTCAAGCAACACTCTTGTCACCGGAGCGACCTTTAATGGCCGCAATTGGGGGCAACCGCCCCCGAGCTTGCCCCATCACCCCGAGGAGACCCCCACGTGCTCAAGAACTTCAAGCGCAGCCTGGCCATGCTGGCCCTGGCCACCAGCTTCGGCGTCACCGCCCAGGCCGCCGAAATCACCGGCGCCGGCGCCTCGTTCGTCTTCCCGGTCATGTCCAAGTGGTCGGCCGACTACAACCAGGCCACCCAGCACCGCGTGAACTACCAGTCCATTGGCTCGGGCGGCGGCATCGC
>NZ_JAIBFH010000144.1 GCF_019459675.1 Arenimonas sp. | reverse complement strand
GGTCGCGCGCGCCGCCGTCGGCGTCGAGGCCGGCCAGCTCCTTGAACCAGTCGCGCGGCAGCAGTGCCGGTACGCCCAGCACGCCGGCGTAGGCGCTGGCGGCGGCGCGCGACGGATCACGGCGCCAGGCGTCCACCAGCGCCAGCAGGTGGTCGGCGTCGAGGTCGGGCTGGTCGCACAGCAGCACCAATGCGCCGTCGCAGGCCGGCGACAGCGCCGCCAGGCCGTCGCGCAGCGACGCGCCCATGCCGTGCTGCCAGTCGGCGCAGCGCACCGGGCGCAGGGCCAGCGTGGCGACGCCGGCCAGCACGGCGTCGGCGTGTGCGCCCAGCACCAGCACGGCGTCCGCCGGCGCGGTTTGCAGCGCCAGGCGCGCGGCGCGGTGCACCAGGCTTTCACCGCCGAACTCCAGCAGCTGCTTGGCCTGCCCCAGCCGTTTCGAGCCGCCGGCGGCCAGCAGCAGCACGCCGTGGCGCGGGGCAGGGCTCATCGGCGCGTGTTGAAGTGGCGCTGCAGGTCGGCGGCGATGGCCAGGGCGATGGCCTCGGGGCCTTCCCCGCCCAGCGGCAGGCCGACCGGGGCATGCAGCCGCGGGCGCAGGGCGCCGCGCTGCGTTGGCGACAGTTGGGCCAGCAGTTCGTCGCGGCGGCCGGGCGGGCCCAGCAGTCCCACGTAGGGCACGGCGGCCGGCGCCAGCGCGCCCAGCGCTTCGAGGTCGGTGCTGGCCAGGTGCGTCATCACCAGCGCTGCATCCGGGGCCTGCGCCAGGGTGGCCAGGAAGGCCGCCGGGCGGGATTCATGGCGGCTGTCGGCATCGCCCAGCCGCTGGGCATCGAGCAGGGCGGGGCGGTGGTCGGCCACGGCGGTGAGCCAGCCCAGGCTGCGCGCCAGCCGCAGAACGATCGGCGCTTCGGGGCCGGCGCCCAGCAGCAGCAGCCGGGGCGGCGGCGCGATGCGCAGCCGGGCGAAGGGGGTGTCTTCCCAGGTGTGCAGGCCGTCCGGCGCGGTGCGCAGCGATTCGGCCAGGGTGTCTTCGCCGCCGAACGCGTCGTCGTCCGCGCGCCAGGCCAGGCCGCGGCCGGCATCACCCTCATCCACCACCAGCGCCAGATCCAGCGCGACGCCGTCGGCGTGCGCGGCCAGCAAAGCGTCGAACAGCGGACGCGGGGCCGAGGTGATCGGCCACGCCAGCACCCGCATGCGCCCGCGGCAGCCCGAACCGGAGCCGAACACCAGGTCGTCTTCACCGCGCGTGTCAAACACCGCTACGCCGATGCGGTCGTTGGCCAGCACCTCGCGCGCCAGGGCGTCGAGCGCGGGCTCGAGGCAGCCGCCGGAAATCGCGCCGACCCGTTCGCCGTCGTCCGCCACCAGCGCCAGCGCGCCGGGCTTGCGGTACGTGGACCCTTCGGTGTCGGTCACCAGGGCGAGCGCGAAGGGTCGGCCCTGTTGGCGCAGCGCCAGCGCGCGCGCCAGGACGCCGCGGTTGCCGCCGATCACGCTCATGCCGGTGCCTGCGCGGTCATCGCCGCCTGCAGCGCTTCCCAGGGCAGCAGCGCGCAGCGGTGGCGGGTGGCGTGCGCGGCCACGCCGGTCAGCGGCGCCAGTGCGCCCAGCCCCTCACCGTCACCGGATGCGATGCCCTGGCGCAGCGCCGCGTGGCGCCGCGCCACGTCGCCGGCGTCGCGGCCGACGGCTTCGCAGGCC
>NZ_JAIBFH010000164.1 GCF_019459675.1 Arenimonas sp. | reverse complement strand
GGGTTGCTGTTACGGCGCCGGCTAACGCGGGCGTTTTCCGTTGTACGGCGCGGACATGGCGAAGGCCGGCCGGTTTTGCGATGATCCCCGGCCAACCCGTCAATCCGACGACGCAAGCGGAGGTGCACCATGAAGGTCCTGATCCTTACCCTGGCAATGACTGCCGGCCTGTTGCTGCAGGCCCCGGCCCAGGCCGACACGCTGCTGGTGGAACGCGCCCAGTCCCAGACCGCCCAGATGCCCACCCGCGGCCAGACCATGACCCAGGTGGAAGCCCGGTTCGGCGCTCCGCAGGTCAAGCACGCCGCCGTCTCCGGCCCGAACAACCGTCGCGCCAACCCGCCCATCACGCGCTGGGATTACGCCGGTTACTCGGTCTACTTCGAGTACAGCCACGTCGTCGACGCGGTGGCCACCAAGGCCAGTCCCAACGAGATCGGCCCCAAGCCCGTCCAGTAAGCCATGCCCAACAAACTTCGTTTCCCGGCGGAATGGGAGCCCCAATCCGCCGTCCTGCTCGCTTGGCCGCATGAAAGCACCGACTGGGCCGACCGCCTGGCCGGCGTCGAGCGCACCTACGTGGCGCTGGTCGCGGCCATCACCCGGTTCCAGCCGGCACTGGTGTGCGTGGCCAACGCCGCCCTGCGCGAGCGGGCCGTGGGCCTGCTGACCGCCGCTGGCGCAACGATGGCGCGCGTGCGCTTCTTCCAGGTCGACTACGACGACACCTGGCTGCGCGACTCGGGCCCGGTCACGCTGCGCGACGGCGACGGGTTCCGTCTGCTCGACTTCCTTTTCACCGCCTGGGGCGGCAAGTTCGAGGCTGGGCTGGACGACCAGGTGGTGGCGAAGCTGCACGCGTCGGGCCTGCTGGCCACGGCCTCGCACCAGCGCATCGACTTCGCGCTGGAAGGCGGCGGCATCGAAACCGACGGTGCCGGCACCCTGCTCAGCACCTGGCGTTGCCTGCACGAGCGCCATCCCGACCTGGACCGCGACCAGATCACCCGTACGCTGGAAGGCGCCCTGGTCCAGTCGCGCACGCTGTGGCTCGATCACGGCTACCTGGAGGGTGACGACACCGACGCCCACATCGACACCCTGGCCCGCTTCGCCGCGCCCGACGCCATCGTGTTCCAGGCCTGCGACGACCCCAGCGACCACCACTACGCCGAGCTGCAGGCCATGGCGGCCGAGATTGCCGCACTGCGCACCGCCGATGGCCAACCCTACCGCCTGTTCCCGCTGCCCTGGCCCCAGCCCGTGCTCGACCAGGGCCGGCGCCTGGCCGCGTCCTACGCCAACTTCCTGATCATCAACGGCGCGGTGCTGATGCCGGCCTATGGCGACGCCGCCGACGGCGCGGCCGCCGCGGTGCTGGCGCAGGCCTTCCCCGGCCGCGAGATCGTCCAGATCGACTGCCGCCCGCTCATCTGGCAGAACGGCAGCCTGCACTGCGTCACCATGCAACTTCCCGAGGGCCTGCTGGCATGAGCCAAAAAACACTCGCCGTCGCCCTGGTCCAGGACCGCGACCACGGCAGCACCGAGGCCAACCTGGCGAACATCGAGGCCCGGGTGGCGGAAGCGGCCGCAGGCGGCGCCAGGCTGGTGCTGCTGCAGGAGCTGCACAACGGCGCCTATTTCTGCCAGCACGAAAACACGGCCGAGTTCGATCGCGCCGAAGCCATCCCCGGCCCCAGCACCGAACGCCTAGGTGCGCTGGCGAAGAAGCACGGCGTGGTGCTGGTGGGCTCGCTGTTCGAGCGCCGCGCCGCCGGCCTGTACCACAACACCGCCGTGGTGTTCGAAGCCGACGGCCGGCTGGTGGGCAAGTACCGCAAGATGCACATCCCCGACGACCCGGGCTTCCACGAGAAGTTCTACTTCACGCCGGGCGACCTGGGCTTTGAACCCATCGACACCAGCGTGGGCCGCCTGGGCGTGCTGGTGTGCTGGGACCAGTGGTATCCCGAAGGCGCGCGCCTGATGGCGCTGGCCGGCGCGGAGCTTCTGCTCTACCCCACCGCCATCGGCTGGGACCCGGACGATGCGCAGGACGAGAAGGGCCGCCAGCGCGATGCCTGGATCCTCAGCCACCGCGGCCACGCCGTGGCCAACGGCCTGCCCGTGCTCAGCTGCAACCGCGTCGGCCATGAACCGTCGCCCATCGGCGCGTCCGGCATTGCGTTCTGGGGCAGCAGCCACGTGCTGGGCCCGCAGGGCGAATTCCTGGCCGAAGCCAACACCGAACATCCCGAAATCCTGATGGCCACCGTCGACCTGGCGCGCAGCGAGCAGGTGCGCCGCATCTGGCCCTTCCTGCGCGACCGCCGTATCGACGCCTACCAGGACCTGTTGAGGCGGTATCGCGATTGAACACCACCCCCGAGGCCGGCTACGACGGCCTGCATGACCAGCCCCACACCATCGTCGAGCGTGACGGCGTGCGCTACACGCTGCTGGGCACCGCCCACGTGTCGCAGGCCAGCGTGGACGCCGTGAACGCAGCGCTGTTCACCGGCGACTACGACACCGTTGCCGTGGAGCTGGACGAGCAGCGCCACCGTGCGCTCACCGATCCCGACGCGCTGGCCAAGCTCGATCTCTTCCAGATCCTGCGCGAAGGCAAGACCGGGCTGGTGGCGGCCAACCTGGCACTGGCCGCTTACCAGCGGCGCCTGGCCGAGCAGCTGGGCGTCGAGCCCGGCGCCGAACTCAAGGCCGCGGCCGTGGGTGCGAACAAGCGCGGGCTGCGCCTGTCGCTGATCGACCGCGACGTCGGCATTACGCTCAAGCGCGCTTTCCGCGGGCTCGGCTTCTGGGGCCGGTCGAAGCTGATGGCGGGCCTGGCGGCCAGCCTGTTCGCCGACGAGGAGGTCGGGGCGGGCGAGATCGAAAAGCTCAAGCAGGGCGACTTCCTGGAATCGAGCTTCGGTGAATTCGCCGCCAGCAATCCCCCGCTCTACCGCGCCGTGATCGCCGAGCGGGACCGCTTCATGGCGGCGCGGCTGCGCCAGGTGGGTGCCGACGGTGCGCGCAACGTGCTGGCGATCGTCGGCGCGGGCCACCTCAAGGGCCTAACCGAGCACCTTCGCCAGGACCAGGACGCCCCGGCGCCGACGCTGGACGAGCTCAACGCGCTGCCGCCGGCCAGCAACATCCCGTGGTTCACGATCATCGTCAGCGTGTTCCTGCTCGGTGGCTTCGCCTGGGGCTACCAGCAGGGCGGCCTGGAGCTGGGCGGCGAGCTGCTGCTCAAGTGGGCCCTGGTGACGGGCATCGGTGGCGCCATCGGCTGCGCGGTGGCCGGCGGACATCCGCTGAGCATCCTGGCCGCCTTCATTGCCTCGCCGCTGACGCCGCTGCACCCCGCGCTGGCCTCGGGCAACGTCAGCGCCGTGGTGGAGGCCTGGGTGCGCAAGCCCACCTACGCCGACTTCCTGCGCCTGCGCGACGACACCGCCACGCTCAAGGGCTGGTGGCGCAACCGCGTGGCCCGGGTGCTGGTGAACTTCTTCCTCACCAGCCTGGGCACGGCCATCGGCGTGTGGACTGCCGGCATCTACATCATCGGCAAGCTGGGCTGAGGCCGCCGCACGTCGGCGCGGCCATCAGTCCTGCGCCGCTGATGCCGGGGAACCCAGCGGCGCCCTGGCACGGGCACGCACCAGGGTGGCGCCGGTCCACTGCCGCATGTCGTCCAGGATCGCGTAGATGGTCGGCAGGAACACCAGGCTGACGATGGTGGAGAACAGCAGCCCGCCGGCGATGGCACGTGCCATCGGGTAGTAGGCCGGGCCGTCTCCACCCAACTGGGTGCCGCCCATGCACAGCGGCAGCATCGCCAGCACCGTGGTGCAGGTGGTCATCAGGATCGGGCGCAGGCGCTCCCGGCAGCCGTCCACCAGTGCCTGGGTTCGATCCAGGCCCTCGCGGCGCCGGCTGTTGATGTGTTCAAACAGCACGATGCCGTTGTTCACCACCACGCCCATCAGCACCAGGCAGCCGATGAAGGCCATGATGGTGAAGGTGGTGCCGGTGAAGGCGAACAGCCAGAACACACCCAGCGCCGAGAACAGGATGCTGCTGATGATGGCCGCGGGGAACAGCAGCGATTCGAACACCGCCGCCATTACGAAGTACACCATCACCAGCGCCAGCAGCAGGTTGAACAGCATCTGCACGCCGGCCTCGTCGTCCTGCTGGAACGATCCTCCGAAGCTGTAGCCGTAGCCCGCCGGGAATTTCGCCGACGCCAGCACGTCCTCCATCACCTTGCGGGCTTCGGGAACCGTCACGTCCTTGGCCAGGTTGGCCTGCAGCGCCAGCGCCGTCTGGCGGTTCTGCCGGCTTATCTGCGAAGCGCCCTTGCGAACGCTCACGTCCACCACCGACAGCAGCGGCACGCTGGTGCCGTCGGTACGGCGCAGCGTCAGTGCCGACATGTCCTGGACCCGGAAATCCTCCGAACCGGCGAAGCGCGCCCACACCGGCAGCTCCGAGTCGCCCTGGCGGAACTCGCGGAGCGGCGTCCCGCGCAGCGCGATGCCGATGTAGCTGGCCACTTCCTGGGCACTGAAGCCGAGGCTGGCGGCACGTTCTCGGTTCACGCTGACCTTGATCTCGCTGTTCTCGTCGCCGGTGTCCACGCGCACGTCGCGGAACTCCTTGCGGCTGGCCAGCATCGGGATCAGGTTGTTGGCCAGCTCGGCCAGGGTCTGGCTGGAGTCGCCGTTGAGGAACACCCGGATACCGTCGTCTTCGCCGCCGCCACCGCCCGGCCCGCCGCCGCCCTCGAACCCGATTTCGGCGCGAGCGGACTTGGGCAGGTCCTTGCGGATCATCTCCTGCACTTCTTCGGCCGACATCAGCCCCGGCTCCTGCCGGCGCAGCAGCATCTTGTCCCACAGGCTGGGCGCCGGATCGACCAGGGTCACCTGCAGGCCGGCCCAGCCGCGCTCGCTGAAATACGAGTACAGCTGCTTGATCTGGTACTTCTCGCGGTTGGCGTCCAGGTGCGTCTCGACCCGCATCACCTCTTCTGAAATCTGCTCGAGGCTGTACGCGCCCTGCCAGTCGAAATACATCTCGATGCGGCGACCGACGTCGTTCTTGAAGAAATCCATCTTCGTCATCGACACCGGCACCATGCTCACCAGCACCAGCAGCATCATTCCCAGCACCGCCTTGGCGCGGTTCTCCAGCGTCCAGCTCAGGAACCGGGCGTAGCCGCGGGTCAGCCTGGGCACGACGCCATGCTCGGCGGTGATCGCCGGCGGCGTCTTCAAACGCGCCGAAATCATAGGGATCAGGCTGACCGCCACGATCCACGACGCCAGCAGCGAGATGGTGATGGTGATCGCCACCTGCCCCAGGTAGATCGAGATGAAGTTGCGTTCGCCAAACAGGTTGGGCAGGAACACGATGATGCTGGTCAGGGTGCCGGCGCTGATGGCCACCTGCACGCTTCGAGTGCCCTCGATGGCGCAGCGCATCGGGTCGTTGGGGTACTTTTCGCGGTATTGGTAGATGCTTTCCACCACCACCACCGCGTTGTCCACCAGCATGCCCACGCCAATCAGCAGGCCCATCATGGACAGGATGTTCAGGCTGGTGCCCATGAAGTACATCGCGCCCAGCGCCATCACGATGCAGATCGGGATGGCCAGGGTGACCATCAGCGTCGACGGCCAATGGCGCAGGAAGTAGAACAGGATCAGCAGCGAAAGCAGCGAGCCGATGACGCCGGCCTCGATCAGGCCGTTGATGGAGCTGGTGACGCCCTTGGCCTGGTCACTGATGATGTTGAGCTGGATGTCGCGGAACTCGGGCTCGGCGTTGATTTCCTGCAGCTCGGCCAGGATCCCGCGCGACACGTCCACCAGGTTGGCGTTTCGCTCGCGGAAGATGTCCAGGCCCACCGCCGGCCTGCCGTCCAGGCGCCGGCCGTAGTCGGTGGCCTGGGGCCGCGCGCGCACCAGCGCCACGTCCGACAGCTTCAGCCCCTTGTCGTTGAGCACCAGGTTGCGCAATTCGTCCAGGCTGGAGGTTTCGCCGATGGGCTGCACCCGCAGCCGCTGGCGGCCCTCGTCGATCTCGCCGGCGGACACCGAGAAATTGATCGCCCGCAGCTGCGCGGCCAGTTCGTTCAGGCCAAGCCCGTGTGCGGTGAGGCGGTCGGCGGCGATGGCGATCTCGATCTCCGGCGGCGGTGCGCCCGAGATGTCCACGCGCGCCACGCCCGGCAAGCGCTCGATGCGCCGCTGGAACTGGGCCTGGATCAGGTCGTACTCGCCCGTGAAGTCGCGGTCGCCGGCAAACCGGACACGCAGCACCGGTTCGTCGCTGGGCGAGAACTTGAGCACGAAATAGCGCTGCAGGTCGTCCGGCAGTTCGCTGCGGATGGCGTCCAGCCGGTCGCGCGCTTCGCTGGCGGTGATCTCGATGTCGCGGTCCCAGTCCGAGAACTGGATGAAGATGTTGGCGCCGTCGGGGCGGCTGTTGGAGTTCATCCTCTGGATGCCGGTCAGCGTGGCCAGCGCTTCCTCGGCCGGACGCGTGATGGTGCGCTCGACCTCCTCGGGCGTGGACCCGGGGTAAGGCAAGTCCACCAGGATGAAGGGCACGTTGACGTCGGGGAACTGTTCCAGCGGCAGCCGGAAGGAGGCGATGAGGCCGATCACCACCAGCGACACGTAGAACATCACGGCCGTCACAGGCCGGCGCAGGCTCAGTTCCGCCAGGCTCATGCCGCGTCCCCCGTCATGTCACCGGCGGAGATGCGCGACAGCGCCTCGGCCCGCAGGCCGCGCTCGCGGTAGGAGGCGTCGGACTTACGGTCCATCAGCTTGTACATCACCGGTATCACCACCAGGGTCAGCAGCGTGGACACCGCCAGGCCGCCGATGACGGTGATGGCCATCGGTGCGCGCACCTCCGCGCCTTCGCCGCCGAAGAACGCCAGCGGCGCGAAGCCGATCAGCGTGGTAGCCGTGGTCATGATGATCGGCCGCAGGCGTGAATACGCGCCCTGCATGATCGCCTCGTCCTTGGCCATGCCCTGCTCGCGCAGCTGGTTGACCTTGTCGATCAGGATGATGGCGTTCTTCACCACGATGCCCACCAGCAGGATCAGGCCGATGAACACCACCACCGACACCGGCGAACCGCTCAGCCACAGCGCCAGCACCGCACCCACCATCGCCAGCGGGATGGTGAACATGATGACGAACGGGTGCAGCAGCGACTCGAACTGGGAAGCCATCACCAGGTAGACCAGGAAAATGGCCAGCCCGAAAGCGAACAGCAGCGAGCTGATCGAGGCATCCAGCTCCTCGCCCTGGCCGCCGATGTGCATGCGCACGTCGGTGCCCAGCGGATCGGCTGCCACCAGTGCCCGCACTTCCTCCACTGCGGTGCCCAGGTCGATGTCGCGCAGGTTGGCCGAAACAATGGCCACGCGAACCTGGTCAACGCGATTGATCTCGCTGGGGCCGACGGTCGCCAGCACCTCGGCCACCGCGTCCAGCGTCACCGGTCGATCGCTCTCGGGGTTGACGATGATCTTCCTGATGGCGTCGATCGACGCCCGGTCGGTTTCCTGCGCGCGAACCAGCACGTCGATCTTGCGGTCGCGGAAGCTGTAGCGGGTGGCCACTTCGCCACGCACCTTGCGCACCACCTGGTCGGCGATCTGCCGGCTGGTGAGCCCCAGCGCGGCGGCGCGCTCCTGGTCGAAGCGGATCTGGATCTCGGGGAAGCCCTGTTCCACCGTGGACTTCACGTCCGCGAAGCTGTCCGATCCCTCCAGCAGTCCCGCCAGTTTGCGACCGGCGCGCTCGACCTCGCCGATGTCCTGGCCACGCAGTTCGATTTCAAGCGGGGTGGAGAAACTGAAGAGCTGCGGACGCCCGAACTTCACCTGTACGTCAGGATGCGCCGCCATCGTGGCGCGCATGCGTTCGGTCTGGCGCGCCTCGGATTCGCGGCCGAAGCCCTGCCCCATCACCACCGTGAGCTTGGCGATATTCTCGCCCGACTCGGTGGGGTTGGCGTCGAGCCGGGTGCCGCTGCCGCTGACGCCGTACAGCGCCTGCACGCCGTCGTCGCTGCCGTGCTGCAGCTGTATCTGCCGCACCAGAGCGTCGGTGTCGCGCAGCTGGGTGCCGGGCGGCAGCTTGGCGGTCATTTCGAAGCGGTCCTGCGCGAACTGCGGGATCAGGTCGGTGCCCAGGGTGGAAGCCACCAGCAGCGACACGATGAACGCGGCCGACGCGCTGGCCAGCACCGGCAGCGGGTTCTTCAGTGCGCGCGGCAGCAGCCGATGGTAGCCGGCCTCGGCCCAGTCGTAGGGCTTGAGCACCTTGGCACCGATCCAGCCCAGCACGTGGGTTCCCAAGAAGCCCAACGCGCGGCCCACCACGGTCACCAGCCAGGCCGCGGCGAACACCACGAACGGCGCAGCCATCACCACCGGTATCGCAATCAGAAGCAGCGCCAGGCACAGCAGCCACACCACCGCCAGCAGCAGGAACAGCAGCACCGTGGCCGCACCGCGCAGCGGGCTGCGACGGAAGCCGCGTGCCATGACGCCAAACGGCATCACCGCCAGTTCGCGCAGCTGCTGCCAGATCGGACGCCAGGCGCGTTCGACCGCCGGCGGGGACGGCGCGGCCGGCGCCGCGGCGTCGGCTGATTCGGGAGAACGCGCCTTGAGCGCGGACAGCATCGGGATCAGCGTCAGCGACACCACCAGCGAGATCACCAGCGCGATGGACACCGTCAGCGCCTGGTCCTTGAACAGCTGGCCCGCCACGCCCTGCACGAACACCAGCGGGAAGAACACGGCCACCGTGGTGAGCGTGGACGCCACCACGGCCATGCTGACTTCCTGGGTGCCCTTCACCGCCGCGGCCAGCACGCCCAGCCCGCGTTCGCGCGCCTTGGCGATCGATTCCAGCACCACGATCGAGTCGTCCACCACCATGCCCGTCGCCAACGCCAATCCGGCCAGCGACATCACGTTGAGGTTGAGCCCGAACTGGCTCATGAAGAAGAAGGTGGCGATGATCGACACCGGCAGCGACAGCCCGATAACGAATGTGCTCCAGCCGTCGCGCAGGAAGAAGAAGATCAGCAGGATGGCGAACAGGCCACCCAGCAGGGCCTCTTTCTTGACCTCGTCCAGCGCCGCCTTGATGAAGATCGACTGGTCTTCGATGGTGGTCAGCGTGGCGCCTTCGGGCAAGTCGTCCTTGAGCCTGTCGATGGCGACCTTCAGCGCGTCGGCCACGGCGACGGTGTTGGCGTCGCCTTCCTTGTAGATGGCCATTTCCACGGCTTCGCCGCCGCCCAGGCGGATGATGGCCTCGCGTTCCTTGTAGCCCTGGCTCACGGTAGCCACGTCGCGCAGGCGCACCGGCACGCCGTCCACGTTGGCCACCAGCAGCTCGCGCATCTGGTCCAGGCCGGTGAACTGGTTCACCGTGCGCACCAGGTAGCGCTGGGAACCTTCTTCGATGCGGCCGCCGGAGATGTTGACGTTCTCCAGGCGCAGGCGATCGATCACCGTACTCACCGACAGGTTGAGCTGCGCCAGGCGGTTCTGGTCTATCAGCACCTGCACTTCGTCTTCCAGGCCGCCGGCCACCTTCACCGCGGCCACGCCGCCCACCGGCTCCAGCCGCTTCTTGAGTTCGTCCTCGGCATAGCGGCGCAGCCGCATCAGCTCGGCCTCGGCACTGCCCGTGGCGGTGTCTTCGGCCGCCAGCACCAGGCGCATCACCGGTTCGGTGGACGGATTGAAGCGCAGCAGCACCGGCTGCTTGGCTTCCAGCGGCAGCTGGAGAATTTCCAGCTTGTCGCGGACCTCCAGGCTGGCCTGGTCCATGTCGGTGCCCCAGGTGAACTCAAGCACCACGTCGCTCTGGCCCGTGCGCGACACCGAGCGCAGCTTGCGCAGGTTCTTGACCACGCCCACGGCCTCTTCCACCGGCTCGCTGATCAGGGTCTCGATTTCCATCGGGGCCGCGCCGGTGTACTCCGTGCGCACGGTGAGCGTGGGGTAGCTCAGGTCGGGCAGCAGGTTGACCTTGAGGTCAAACAGCGCGATCAGGCCGAACAGCACGAACGTGACCGTGACCATGGCGACGGTGACCCGCCGCCGGGTGGAGAATTCGACCAAGCTCACTTCGCGGCCGCCTGCGCCACCGCCGCTTCTTCCGCGGCCGCCGGCACCACTGCGTTGATCACTTCCACCTCGGAGCCATCGCGGATGGCGACCTTGCCGGCCGTCACCACGTCGTCGCCTTCCTTCAGGCCCTCGCGGACCTCGGCCAGCTCACCGTTGATGTAGCCCAGCACCACGGGCGTGCGCACGGCCTTCTTGCCGCGCACCACGAACACAGCCGGCTCGCCCTCGTCGTCCAGCAGCGCCACGCGCGGCATGGTCAACGCATCCTTGCGCTGGTCGTAGACGATCTCGATGCGGCCGAACATGCCGGGCCGCAGCGTACCGCCGCCCTCGAACGCGCACACCACGCGGAAGGTTCCGCTGCCCGAATCCACCACCGGGCTAATCCGGTCCACGCGGCCGGTGAACGACTTGCCGGGGATCGCGTCCACCGCCATGCGCAGCGGCATGCCGGCGCGCAGCGTGGCCAGCTCGCGCTCGGGCACGTTCAGGACGGCTTCGAGCCGGGACACGTCAACGATGCGGAACGCCGGCGCGTTGAGCGCCATCAGGTTGCCCGGCTTGATCATGCGCTGCGCAATGACGCCGCCGATGGGCGCAATGATGTTGGTGTTCGACAGCTCGAGCTGGGCGATGTCGAAGCCTGCCTTGGCCGACTCCAGGTCGAAGCGGATCTGTTCGCTGGCCTCGGCGCTCACCAGCTTGGACGCCAGCAGTTCACGCGATCGGCGGTAGTTGTTTTCGAGTTTGCGCATCGTGGCGCGTGCGCGCTCCATCTCCAGGCGCGGGCGGTCGGGGTCGATGCGCGCCAGCACCTGGCCAGCCTTCACCTGGTCGCCCTCTTCCACCAGGATCTGCAGCACCACGCCCGTGGACTTGGCGACCACCTGCGCCTCGCCGGGCGCCTCCAGGCTGGCGGTGCCGGCGTAGCTGGCCGAGATCGGACCCTTGCCGACTCGCGCCACTTCCACCGGCACGGCCGCCACCTTCTCGGCCACCGGCTTGCCGTCCTTGTCCACGGCGGCCTGCTTGGCGGACCCCGTGCCCTCGGCGGGCTTGTCACCGCCGCAGCCGCCCAGGGCGAGTGACACCGCAAGGGCCAGCAGCGCGGCGCGGCGGACCAGGGGAGAGGCGCTGGAGATCTTCATGTGCAAGGGAATTCGCCGGGTGTTGTAGTTGAATAGGACAGTACAGGACATGTGTGAACATGCGCATATGCCGGAAGTCTTGATGCCTCAAGGCGGGGGACACGGCCGTGACGGTGAACGCACCCCTGTCTGGCTTGGGATGCGCAGGCTATAATTTCGGTTTAGTGCTGCCCGACCGACCCTTCGAGCCGGAATAAATCATGACGAAGCGAATCCTGTTGTCCGCCGCCTGCCTCGCGCTGGCTCTTGTTGCCCTTCCCGCCGCCGCCAAGGGCGACGCCGAAAAGGGCAAGGCGCTGTTCTACACGTGCACCGGCTGCCACGGCATCGCCGACTACAAGAACGCTTACCCCACCTACCGCGTGCCCAAGGTGGGTGGCCAGAACGAGCAGTACCTGATCGGCGCGCTCACCAGCTACAAGAAGGGCGAGCGCCCGCACCCGACCATGCGCGCCCAGGGCGAAGGCCTGTCCGACCAGGACATCGCCGACCTGGCCGCCTACCTGTCCAGTCTGAAGCCGGCCAAGTGAGGGCCTCCCCGATGATCCTTCGTACCGCCTCCACCCTGGTCCTGCTCGCCTTCGCCCTGCCGGCGTTCGCCGTTGGCGTGAAGGGCAACGTCGCCGCCGGCGCCGAAAAAGCCAAGACCTGCGCGTCCTGCCACGGCCCCACCGGCAACGAAAGCCTGGACGACACGTATCCCAAGCTGGCCGGCCAGCATCCGGAATACCTGGCCAAGGCCCTGCAGGAATACAAGTCGGGCGCGCGCGCCAACGCCATCATGGCCGGCTTCTCGGCCGCCCTGAGCGACGAAGACATCAACGACCTGTCGGCCTACTTCGGCAGCCAGAAGGGCGACCTGCACGACCTGAGCGAGATTGACAAGCGCTGATCATCGCGGCTTGAGGCAAAAAGCCCGGCTTTCGCCGGGCTTTTTTGTTGCCGGATCAAAAACGCGGCCTGTTCACCGACGCGCGCTTAACCCTTCGGCGGCGGCGCCACCGGCTTTTTCTCCAGCGGCTTGAGGCAGTTGAATTCATACAGGGCGCGCGTCTCGCGCCACACCTGCTGGGTGCCGGCGCCGACGATGCGATCCCACCACGCGGCGCACTGTTTTTCTTCCTCGGGGTTGAGGGTGTTGGGATCGTTGAGTTCGACCACGTAACCTCGGTTGTTGTCGCGGAAGCCGCAGCCGCCACCCATGGCCAGCACCGACACCGTGCACACGAGCTTGGTGCCCGGGCTGCCGGGCACGGGAATCTCCACGGTGCCTGTGCTGGCTTCGACGGCTTTTTCCAGCAGTGACGTCAGGATGTCCTTCTCCGGAATCCAGTAGCGGTCGAACTTCGTAGGCTCGTACACCAGCACCGGCTGACGATTCATGAAGCGGCCCGATTCTTCAAGGCCCGGCATCTGGTAGCCGAACTCACGGTCGCCAGAGGTGGTTTCACCCAACTTGGCCACCACGTCGTCGGGCAGGTCGATCGAGCCGTCGGCGCCGAACAATTTCAGCGGAGCGCCGGGCGGGCCTCCCGAAGGCGGCAGTTCGACGGCCTGCATCGCGCCCGGCGGCGGCGCGAGAGCGGGTGCGGCCAAGTCGGCCTGCGCGGTGCTGGTCGGCGGCGGCGCACCCAGGGGGTCGTCGGGCGCGGCTTCAGGCGCCGGATCAGGCAGCGGCGCCAGCACGGGTTTGAGCTTGAGCTTCTTGGCCTTGATCGGGTCCAGCGCCGCCGTCTCGATCTGGGCGCGCTGCGGCGCGGCGTTGGGCAGCGGTTCCCGCAAGGGGTCGACCACCGGCTTGAAGTCGGGCCTCACCTGCGATTCGAACTCGGGGCTCGGCGCGGGCTCGGGCACGAACTGCGGCATCGGCTCGGGTTCGATCACGGGCAGGCGCACTTCCACCGATTCGGGAACCGGCGCGGCGGCGGGCACGGCGTCGGGCGCGGGTTCGGGCTCGGGCAGGGGTTCGGGTTCGGGCGTGGGTTTCGGCTCCGTTTCGGGTTCCGGTGCCGGCTCGGGCTCGGGCTCGGGGGTGGGCTCGGGCTCGGGCTCGGGGGTGGGC
>NZ_JAIBFH010000118.1 GCF_019459675.1 Arenimonas sp. | reverse complement strand
GTCGCTGGCCAGGCCCAGGCCCAGGTAGCGGCCGATGCCGGCGCCGCTGGAGTACATGTAGCGGATGTCGTCGTTGGCGCCCAGGATCCACTTGCCCGAGACGCTGATCGCGAATGCGGTGTCGCTTTCGTCCAGCAGCGGCGTCTGGACCTTGAGCTGGCGCAGCAGGCCAGCGACGGTGAAGTGGCCCCACGCCGCCTTGTGCAGGTAGCGCGCAGTGACGTCGGGCACGGTGTTGTCGTCGCTGCTGATGCGTGCGCCCCCCAGGTAGGGCGTGATGGTGGTTTCCGGGTTCTCGACCGACACCGACCACGGGCCGCGCGTGTAGCGCAGCTGGGCCTCGCGAACGAAGACCGTACCTTCGGTGGGGCCAACGAAGTCGACGGAGTCGGGCAGCGCCGCCACGTCCTGGAAGTTCGACCAGGTCTGCCCCGCCAGCCATCGGTCCCAGCTGACGTAGGCGTGGCGGATGGTCAGGCCATAGGTGTTGGTGGACTGTTCGTTGCCGTTGGCGTTGCCGAAAATATCGGCCTCGATGTAGCCCTTTACCTTGTGGCCGTCGATATCGGTGTCGGCGGAGAACCAGAAGCGCGAGAACTGCGCGTGCACGTCCAGGTCCGGGTCGGCTTCCGACGCTCCGCCCACCGGCGTGGCGCTGGGCAGGTAGAACAGGCGACCGGCGCTGCCGTCGGCAATTTCGCCGTCGCTGGTGTCGGACACCATGGCGTCGAGCTTGATGAAGCCGCCGAAGCCGAAGCGGGTGCCGGGGTTAGCGGCGGGCATGAGGGCGGTGGCCTGGATCGGCAGCACGCCGGCCGGCATCGGCGCGGCCGCGGGCGGTGCGGCCGCCTTCTGTGCATCAAGCTCGGCTTTGAGGCCCTGGACCAGCTGTTCAAGCTGGGCGATCCGGGCCTCCAGGTCCTGCGGGCTGGCGGCCTGCGCCAGGACGTGCCCCGGTGCGGCGATCGCGAGCAAGAGCGCGAGCGGCAGCAGCGTGCGTTTGTGGCGCTTGGTTCGGTTCATCCTTCCCCCCCGGAATTCGGACCCTTGCCGCAGTGGCTGCCGGAGTCTGTGTCGCGCTGCGCGGCGGTGACCATTACCCATTGGTCGAAGGTGGGGCGGAGCTATACCAAGGTCTAATGCGCGCAGCGTCGCGCGGCGCCGGAATGTCGGCCAAACCCGGGTAATCTTGCGCAAACGCCCGAGGCCGGGCCGGAGGAGCCCCCATGTCAGAGCGCATCGTTCCTGTTCCCCACGACTTCGAAGCCGCTGCCGCGATCAAGCGCGCCGACTACGACCGCCTCTACGCCGATTCGATCCGCGATCCCGAGGCGTTCTGGAGCCAGGCGGGCAAGCGCCTCGACTGGTCGCGGCCCTACACGCGCGCCAAGGACACGTCCTTCGACCGCAGTGATTTCCACGTACGCTGGTACGCCGACGGCCAGCTCAACGTCAGCGTGAACTGCCTGGACCGCCACCTGGCCGAGCGCGGCGACAAGACCGCCATCGTCTGGGAGGCCGATGACCCGGCCACGCCCGCGCGCCGCATCAGCTACCGCGAACTGCATGCGATGGTGTGCCGGCTTGCCAACGCACTCACCGCGCTGGGCGTGGTGAAGGGCGACCGCATCACGCTGTACCTGCCGATGATCCCGGAGGCTGCGGTGGCCATGCTGGCCTGTGCGCGTCTGGGCGCCATCCATTCGGTCGTATTCGGCGGCTTCTCGGCCGACTCCATCGCCAACCGCATCGCCGACTGCGGCAGCAAGCTGGTGATCACCGCCGACGAAGGCCTGCGCGGCGGCAAGACCATCCCGCTCAAGGCCAACGTGGACGAAGCGCTCACCAAGCCCGGCACCAGCAGCGTTGAAACCGTGCTGGTAGTGCGCCACACCGGCCACGGCGCGCCGATGCAGATGCCGCGCGACCGCTGGTACGACGCGGTGGTGGACGCCCAGCCGGCCACGCACGACGCCGCGCCGATGGACGCGGAAGACCCGCTGTTCATCCTCTACACCTCGGGCAGTACCGGCAAGCCCAAGGGTGTGCTGCACACCACGGGCGGCTATCTCACCTGGGCTTCGTATACGCACGAATGCGTGTTCGACCTGAAGGAAGACGACGTGTTCTGGTGCACCGCCGATGTGGGCTGGGTGACCGGTCACACCTACGTGGTTTACGGGCCGTTGGCCAACGGCGCCACCACCGTGATGTTCGAAGGCGTGCCGACGTATCCCGACACCAGCCGGTTCTGGCAGGCCTGCGACAAGCACCAGGTCACCATCTTCTACACGGCGCCCACCGCCATCCGCGCGCTGATGCGCGAGGGCGACGGCCCGGTGCTGCGCACGTCGCGTAAGAGCATCCGCCTGCTGGGCACCGTGGGCGAGCCGATCAATCCCGAGGCCTGGGAGTGGTACCACCGCGTGGTCGGCGACGGCCGCTGCCCGATCGTGGACACCTGGTGGCAGACCGAAACCGGCGGCGCGTTGATCACGCCTTTGCCCGGCGCGGTCGCCACCAAGCCTGGCTCGGCCACGCTGCCCTTCTTCGGCGTGCGCCCGGCGCTGGTGAATGCCGAGGGCCAGGTGCTGGAAGGCGCCACCGAAGGCAACCTGGTGCTGCTTGATTCCTGGCCGGGCCAGATGCGCACCGTCTACGGCGACCACCAGCGCTACATCGACACCTACTTCAGCACCTATCCCGGCATGTACTTCACCGGCGACGGCTGCCGCCGCGACGAAGACGGCTACTACTGGATCACCGGGCGCGTGGACGACGTGATCAATGTCTCCGGCCACCGCATGGGCACCGCCGAAGTGGAAAGCGCGCTGGTCGGCCACCCGGCCGTGGCCGAAGCCGCCGTGGTGGGCGCGCCGCACGACATCAAGGGCCAGGGCATCTATGCCTACGTCACGCTGAAGGCCGGCATCGAGCCGACCGAAGCGCTGCGCAAGGAGCTGGTGGCGCACGTGCGCCACGACATCGGCGCCATCGCCGCGCCCGACTGGCTGCAGTGGGCGCCGGGCCTGCCCAAGACCCGCAGCGGCAAGATCATGCGGCGCATCCTGCGAAAGATCGCCGAGGCCGGCCCCGAGGGCGTGGACCGCGTGGGCCTGGGCGACACGTCCACCCTGGCCGACCCGGGCGTGGTGGACCACCTCGTGCGCGACCGCCAGGGCCACTGACATGCTGCCGTCCGCGCCCACCATCCTGGTGGCCGACGACCATCCGCTGTTCCGCGAAGCGCTCAAGGGCGCGGTGGCGCGGCTGCTGCCGCAGGCAACGCTGGTGGAATCGGTGGACGCCGAGTCGCTGTTCGCCACGGCCGAGGCCAATCCCGAAGCCGACCTGCTGCTGCTCGACCTCAACATGCCCGGCGCGCATGGCTTCAGCGCGCTGGTGCACCTGCGCGGCGTGCAGCCGCAACTGCCCATCATCGTGGTGTCGGCGCGCGAAGAGGCCAGCGTGGTGCGGCGCGCGCTGGAGCACGGGGCGGCCGGTTTCATTCCCAAATCGTCCGACACGGCCACCATCGGCATCGCGATCGCCGCGGTGCTGGAAGGCGGCCACTGGCTGCCACCGCAGTCCGACCACGCCGGCGGCCTGGCCCCGGAAGAAGCCGACATCGCCGAACGCATCCGCGGCCTCACGCCGCAGCAGTTCCGCGTGCTGGGCATGCTCGGCAGCGGGCTTCTGAACAAGCAGATCGCCCACGCCATGGGCGTGTCCGAAGCCACCATCAAGGCGCACATGACCGCCATCCTGCGCAAACTCGGCGCCAACAACCGCACGCAGGCCGTGCTGCTGGCCGGCCGCCTGGCGGTCGATCCCGACACCAGGGACGGCGACTGAAAACCACGCCGCGCGGCCCAGCGCCGCCGCGCCGCACGCTGTCGTGCAGGCTGCACGATGCATACCGAGTCACGTCGCGCTCAGTTCCGCGCGGGCGGCTTGTGCAATGGTGGGTCGTATACCCAGGAGCCAACCCCATGTCCGACCTTCCCGTTACAGGCGAGGTGTCCAACAGCAAACTCGCCGCCGTATTCGACAGCCAGGCCGCGGCCGGCGCAGCGCGGGACGCCGTGGTGTCCCGTGCAGGCCTGCAGCCCGCCCAGGTCAAGCTGATATCTCCGGCCGAGCCGCATCCCAATATCAAGCTGCAGCCCGAGGGCAAGGGCATCTGGCGCACCATCGTGCTGGCACACCTGTGGTTCGGCGTCGGCGGCCTGGTCGCGGGCGCGCTGGCCTGGGCTGTGCTGATGTGGCTGGGCGTTGCGTTGATCGTGAGCTCGGCGCTGGTGTCGGCCGTGGCATTCGTTTTCATGGGTGCCATTGCCGGATTGATGCTGGGCGGCCTGGTGGCCCTGCGCCCCGACCAGGACCGCTACGTGCAGGCCACCCAGGACGCCATCGCGGACCGGCGTTTCTCGGTGGTGGTGCATGCGTTGTCCCGCGACGAAGCCGACCGCGCGGCGAGTGTGCTCACCGGGCTGGGCGCGGAAGTGACGCGCACGCTCTGAATCCGGCGCGCGGTGAAGGCTCCGGAACAAGACCACAGGTCATGAGATCCAGTGTGCGGCCAGTGACGCCGCCACGCATCCCAGCGCGACCCAGGCGGCCGCGACGCGGAACACCGTCAGCGCCATGAAGCCTACAAGCGCAATGGTCGCGTCCACCCCGCCGCGAACACCCTGCACCAGCACCGGATCGTAGAACGCGGCCGCCAGCAGCCCCACCACCGCGGCATTGATGCCTGCCATCGCGCTCGCAGCCCAAGGCCGCTGCGCCAACCGTGACCACACCGGCAGCACCGCCACCAGCAGCGCGAAACCCGGCGCGAACAGCGCCAGCAGCGCGAGGGCGGCACCTGCGGCGGCCGGCAGGCCCATCGGTATCTCGGCCCCCAGGAAGGCGGCCAGCGAGAACATCGGTCCGGGCACCACCTGCGCGGCGCCGTAGCCGGCCAGGAACGTGTCGGCGCGGATCCAGCCCGTGTCGACCACCGCCTGCTGCAGCAGCGGCAGCACCACGTGGCCGCCGCCGAACACCAGCGCGCCGGAACGGTAGAACGCCGCAGCCACCGCGCCGGCGGTGGCCGCGTCACCGGCGGGCCACACCAGCGCCGCCGCCAGCCCCGCCAGGAAAAACGCAGCGGCCGCCAGTGCGGCACCCCGGCCGTAGCGCACGCTGAAGCCGAGCCCCGCCGGCGCAACGTTGCGGCGGCAAAACCGCAGTCCCAGCAGCCCGCCCAGGCCTATGGCCACCAGCTGCAGCCACGCATTGCCGGTGGCCACCACCAGCGCCGCCGCAGCCACTGCAATCAGCGCGCGGGGAAGGTCCGGCGTGAGCTGCCGCACCATGCCCACCAAGGCATGCGCCACCACCACCACCGCCACCAGTTTCAGGCCGTGCACCAGCGCCGCGCCCCCCCCCCGCCCCAGAAGCGGCGCCCGCGCGGCAAACCCGAACATCAGCAGCACCGCCGGAAAAGTGAATGCCGCGAAGGCCGCCAGCGCACCGCGCCATCCGCCGCGCAGCATTCCGATCGCGAACCCCATCTGGCTGCTGGCCGGGCCCGGCAGGAACTGGCAAAGCCCAAGCAGCTGCGCGAACTGCGCTTCGTCCAGCCAGGCGCGCCGCTTGACGAACTCTTCCCGGAAGTAAGCCAGGTGCGCAACAGGCCCGCCGAACGAGGTCAGCCCCAGGCGAAGGAACGCCCGGAAAACCTCGGCCGTGGTGCCGGAGGCTGGCGAGGCCTCAGACGTCATGGCAGCCGCACAATCGCCGATGCCGCGCGCCGCTGCTGCGCCGCTAGGAACGCCCGCAGGCTGGCCGGCTTGATCGGTTTGGTCAGCACCGGAATGCCCAGGTCGCGCGCCGCGCGCTTGAGCGTGTCGCTGCCGTCGGCCGTCACCAGCACCGCGGGCGTGTGCGGCCCGCAGACGGCGCGCAGCATCTGCAGGGCGTCCAGGCCGTCCACCTGGTCGTGCAGGTGGTAGTCGGCCACCAGCACGTCGGGCGCGTGGGCCTGCGCCAGAACCAGCGCAGCGGCCACGGTTTCCGCCACGCGCACGTCCACGCCCCAGCGGCCCAGCAGCGCCTGCATGCCGTCGAGGATCTCGCGGTCGTTGTCCAGGCACAGCACGCTGAGCCCGGTGATGTCGCCAGCGGGCGCGCGCGGCGGTGCGGCGGGGACGGCGGTAGCGGCCACCGGCACGCGGATCGCGAACATGCTGCCGCGCCCCGGCCAGGACTTCACGCTGATGGGATGGTCGAGCATCAGCGACACGCGCTGGCAGATCGACAGACCCAGCCCCAGGCCGCGCTCGCCCCAGGGCGACGGCTGTTCGAAGCGACGGAACTCCTCGAAGATCTGCGCCAGGTGGTGCGGCGGAATGCCGGGACCGCTGTCCCAAACCTGGATGTCCACGTGAGCGCCGCGCCGGCGCACGCCGATCACCACGCGGCCGCGCTTGGTGTAGCGCAGCGCATTGGCAACGAAGTTCTGCAGCGCCCGCCGCAGCAGGCGGCGGTCACTGTGCACGGCCAGGTGGCCGCCATGCACGCGGAAGCGCAAGCCGCGCCCGGCCGCCAGCGGTGCGTACTGGTCCGCCACGCCAGCCATCAGTTCATCCAGCCGGAACACCGACAGCTCGGGCTTCAGCGCGCCCGCGTCCAGGCGTGAGATATCCAGCAGCCCGTCCAGCAGCTCTTCGGCGTCGCGCAGCGAAGCGTCCACCCGCTCAGCCAGGCGATGCTGTTCAACGCCCTCATCGGTATCCCGCAGCGCCGATGTGAACAGCCGGGCCGCGTTGATCGGCTGCAATACGTCGTGGCTGATGGCGGCCAGGAAGCGCGTGCGCGACTGGTTGGCCTGCGCCGCCTCGTGGGTGCGCTGCTCGACGCGTGCCTCCAGCGTTTCGTTCACTTCACGAAGCGCGTGCTCGGCCCGCTTGTAGTCGGTGACGTCGCTGTAGGTCGTGACATAGCCGCCGCCCGGCAGCGGCTGGCCGCGCATTTCGATCACCTGGCCGTTGGCGCGCACGCGTTCGAACACGTGCGGCGAACCTTCGCGCAGGTAGGCCATGCGCTTGTCCACCTGGTGCTCGCTTTCGCCCGGGCCCATCTCGCCGCGCTGGGCGTTGTAGCGCATCAGGTCCGCCACCGGCCGTCCGACGTAAAGCATGCCGTCGGGATACTCGAACATCTGCTGGTAGCGGCGGTTCCAGGCCACCAGCCGCAGGTCGCGGTCCACCACGCTGACCGCCTGCGACAGGTTCTCGAGCGTGGCCGAGAGGATCTCGCGGTTGAAGCGCAGCTCGTGGCTGGCCTCGTCCAGCAGCGACATCACTTCGCCCAGCTCCATGCCCGAGCCGCGCAGCGCCGCGGTCAGCGTGAGCCGCGCGGACGCGGCGCCGATGGATGCGGCAAGCAGGCGTTCGGTGAACTGGATCATGGCGCGGTCGGCCAGGGTGCCGGGCGCGAGTTCGCGGCCTTGTGCGGCGGAGTGCTCGGCGAAGGCGCGGTGCGCATGGCGTTCGCCGACGATGCGCGAAGCCAGCTGCAGCAGGTCGCTTTCGCTCAGGCTGCCCTGCCAGCCGCCGCTGGCGGCCAGCGGCCGCTGCGCATACGGGTCCAGGAAGGGCGTGGCGCGCAGGCGCTCGTCCAGGCTGGGCCGCCAGCGCGCCGACACCACCAGCAGCGCGCCGATGTTGACCAGCAGCGACCAGAACGTGCCGTGCGTGAGGGCGTCCCAGCCTTCCAGCCCGAACAGCTGCTCGGGTCGCAGCCAGCCGATGCTCAGCGGCCCGTCCGAGATCCAGCGCGTGTCGAACCAGCCCGCGCGCGACAGGGTCGGCAGCAGCAGCGTGTACAGCCACAGCGCGAAACCCGCCATCAGCCCCGCGAAGGCGCCCCTGCGGCTGGCGCCGCGCCAGTAAAGCCCGCCGATCAGCGCCGGCGCGAACTGCCCCACTGCCGCAAAGGCCAGCAGGCCGAACGCCGCCAGGGTGTCGCTGCTGCCGGCGCCGCGGTAGTAAGCGTAGGCCAGCAGCGCGATGGCGACGATGGTGATGCGCCTCACCCAAAGCACGCGCGCACCCAGGTTCTCGCGCTGGCGCGCGTCGGTCAGGCTGTCGCGCCACAGCAGCGGCATCACCAGGTCGTTGCTCACCATGGTGGCCAGGGCCACCGAGGCCACGATCACCATGCCGGTTGCCGCGGAGAAGCCGCCCACGTAGGCCGCCAGCGCCAGCGCGGTATTGCCCTGTGACATCGGCAGCGCCAGTACGAAGGTGTCGGGCGCGGCGCCCGTGCCGGCCAGCGCGAACTGCCCCGCCGCCGTGATCGGCAGCACCAGCACGCAGATGATCACCAGGTAGCCGGTGAACATCCAGCGCGCGCGACGCACGTCGCCCACGTCGCCGCACTCCACCACCGCCACGTGGAACTGCCGCGGCAGACAGACGATGGCCGCGAACGCCAGCAGCGTCTGCGCCATGAAGCCCTGCGGGATGCCCGGCGCGACGAAGTCGCGGGTGGCGGCCTGGAAGCGCGACAGCAGGTCCTCGCTGCCGGGCAGGTGGCCGATGGCATAAACGCCCACGGCCACGAACGCCACCAGCTTCACCAGCGACTCCAGCGCCACCGCCAGGATCATGCCGTGGTGGTGTTCGGTGGCGTCGATCTGCCGCGTGCCGAACGCGATGGCGAACAGCGCCAGCAGCAGCGCCACGTAAAGCGCCGGGTCGGCCAGCGGCGTGCGCGCCAGGCCCGGCGGTGCGCCCGACAGTACGTCGATGCTCATCGCAACGGCCTTGAACTGCAGGGCGATGTAGGGAACCGCCGCGATCACCGCGATCAGCGTCACCAGCGCCGCGATGTTCTGCGCCCGGCCGTAGCGCGCGGCCAGGAAGTCGGCGATCGACACCGTGTTCTGCTCGCGCGCCACCAGCACCAGCCGCTCCAGGATGCGCCAGCCGAACACGAACAGCAGGATCGGCCCGAGGTAGATCGGCAGGAAGCCCAGGCCGGACTTCGCCGCCGTGCCTACGGCGCCGTAAAACGTCCACGATGAGCAGTACACCGCCAGCGCCAGCGAATACACGGCCGGCCGCAGCCAGTCACGGCCCGGGTACAGCGGCTTGCGGTCGCCCAGCCACGCCACGCCGAAAAGCAGCCCGACGTAGCCGACCGACACCAGCAGCAGGATCCAGCCTGGAATCACGGACCCTCCTTCCGCGCACCCGGGGACCGCAGTCTAGCGCCCGTGCGCGGGCCCGGCGTGGCCCCGACCAAAGTCGCAGTTCCCTGCGGCGGGTGCGGCAATCGCAGCAATGCACTAGATTGCCCGCTGAGCCGATTACTACCGGGCAAGACCATGCTGATTCCGTCTTTCTGGGCCGAAGCCAGCGCAAGGCATCGTGAAAAGGGCAGGCAGGTGACCGTGCGGCGCTTCGGCTGGTCGCTCGTGAGCGACGAGGACGCGGCGCGCAATGCCCAGGCCCGCGCCGACGAGGCCCTTGCCCGCATCCTGTCCGGCGAAACCCTGGTGCGGCGCGAGCCCAAGGTGCCCTACAACGGCGCCGACGGCGTGCCGATCCGCGAACAGGTGCTCGAGCGCCACGGGGAGACGGTGATCACCCGCAATGCCTACGGCGCGCGCTGTCTCAACACGCCCGACGTGTTCTTCGCCGACATTGATTTTGAGAACGAGCCCGGCCCGGCCCTGCTGGTGCCCGTGGTCGGCGCGCTGGTGCTGGGCGCAGCCTGGGGCGGGAAGGCCTACGGTGGCTGGGGCGCGGCGGCCGTCGCAATGGTCGTGGCGCTGTTGCTCGGCTGGGCCGTCGCCAAGGCGCTGCTCGCGCTGCGCCTGCGGGCCAGCGGTGGCCCGCAGCAGGCGGCGCTTCGCCGCGTGGAGGCGTTCGTGGCTGCCCATCCGGGCTGGCGCCTGCGCCTGTACCGCACGCCCGCCGGGTTGCGGACGCTCGCCATGCATCGCCGCTTCGATCCCGGTGATCCCGAGGTCGCGGCCTTCTTCCACGCAGTGAAGGCCGACAAGCTCTACGTGCGCATGTGCCAGCGCCAGCGCTGCTTCCGCGCGCGCATCAGCCCCAAGCCCTGGCGCATCGGCGTCGAAACCCACATCAAGCCCAGGCCCGGCGTGTGGCCGGTGAACCCCGCGAGCCTGCCCGACCGCGAGGCATGGATCGCCGTGTATGAGCTTGTGTCCCAGGACTACGCGTCCTGCGGCCACGTCGCCGACCTGGGCGATGGCACCGTGGACGCCGGCGTCGAGGCCGTGCGTGAACTGCACGACCAGGCCTGCCGCGCTGACCGGACGATGCCGCTTGCCTGAGGCGTCGGCTCAGCCTGCGCGCAGGCTTTTCTGCAGGCGCGCAAAGTCCTTGGCCAGCTCTGGTCAGTCCGGTTCCGGCGCCGGGCCAAGCGCACTTGTCGGAGCCTCGGGTGTTGGCCGCCTCCACACCTGGAGCAGCAGCCGGGTCACGGTGAACACCACCGGGCCGAGGATCAAGCCGGCCGGCCCGAAGATGATGAGCCCGCCCACGATCGAGACGAAGGCGACCAGCGTGTGCATTCTCAGCCGATTGCCGACCAGCATGGGATACAGCAGGTTGTCGATCCCGCCGACGACGATGGCACCCCAGGCGGCAAGCAGCAGCGCGCTGCCAACCTGGCCATCCAGCGCCAGGAAGATGGCGGCCGGGACCCAGATCACGAATGCGCCCAGCACCGGCACCACGGCCAGCAATCCCATCACCACGCCCCAGACCAGCGGCTCGGGCAGCCCAAGCCACCAGAACATCAAGCCGCCCAGGGCGCCCTGAATCACGGACACGACCAGCGTTCCATAGACCGTGGCATGCACGGTGTCGGTGACATTGGAAAACAGCCGGCTCATGTCGTGCGGCGACAGCGGCGAGAGTGAGCGCAGCGACTGCATGGCGGCTGCACGGTCACGGAGCATGTAAAAGAGCATGTAGAAAACCAGAACAACGCTGATCGCCTGGACCATCGAACCCTTGACCAGCGATGTGCCGGTGCTGGTCAGCCAGCTGGCGACGGGGGCGACGACGGCGACCAGGTCAACCTGTCTGTCCAGCCAATGACCCACGGGCGCCAGCAGCGCGTGTTTGTCGAAGGCAGCGCGCCAGCTGCCTGATTCCACCATCGCCTGGAGTGAACCCGCGCCGCGGCCAAGTTCATTGATCAGGCGGTTGGCAACCACCAGCACCGGCACCACCACGATCAGCGCTACCACCAGAACGCTGATGGCTGTCGCCAGGTTGCCGGCACCAAGACGACGCTCCAGCCATCGGTGCAGGGGTGCAAACAGCACCGCCAACCCCAATGCACCGGCCATGGCGGGAACGAACGGGGCCACGATCTCAAAACACAGATACAGACCGGCAACCGTAACCGCCATCAACAGCAGCGTATGGACGTGCTGGCGCGAACCCCAGTCCGATTGGCCGCCGGATCCCGACTCCACACTGCCCATCGCGCTTCTCCCCAGTGTTCCTGCGCCCACCCTGCAAGGATGCGCCTGCAGCACGGTCATTGTCTTGCCCCGGGCAAGGTGGCCCAGTGCGCCGGCCCCGGCGTCCGGTTCAGCGCGTGTTTGCCTGCCCGCTCAGCTGGCCCGCAGCGTCTTCTGCATGCGCGCGAAGTCCTTGCGGTACTTCCTGGCCAGCGACACCTTCTCGCGCGTGCCCAGGATCTTGCCCGACACCTGGAAGAACTTCTTTTCTTCCTCGCGCAGGTGGTGGTGCACCTTGTGCGAGAGCGCCTTGGCGGTGGCCATCCAGCCGCGGTCGCCCGGCTCACCCTCCTGCAGCTTTTCCACCAGTTCGTCCATCTGGTGGTGTTCGTGCAGCGCGTGGCGCGACACGTCCAGGCCGGCGTCGAACATCAGGATGGGCGCGTAGAGGAAGCGTTCCTCGGAGGCGGCGTGCGCGGCCAGCTCGATGCGCAGTTCGCGGAAGAGTTCGGCGCGGCGTGGGTCGCCGGCCTTGGAGCGCAGCAGTTTGCGGCACAGCGAGCGCTGGGTCTCGTGGCTTTCGCGCAGGGCGTCGTAGATGGTTTCGCTCATGGTGCGTTCTCCGGTGGGGGGATGCGAATCACGTTAGCGCCGACGCTGCGGTGCGCGCGGTTTTCTCGCCAGCGCGGCGCGGTAGCTTTCGTCCAGCTCCAGCACGTTGGCGACGTATTGCTGGGTTTCGGCATAGGGCGGCATGCCGCCGTATTTCGCCACCGTGCCGGCGCCGGCGTTGTAGGCCGCGGCCACGCGCGCCAGCTCGCCGTCGTAGGCCAGGCTGAGCTGGCGCAGTTCGCGCGCGCCGGCCTGGATGGACTGGTTGGCGTTGAACGGATCCGTCACCTGCCAGGCGGCCGCGGTATCGGGCATCAGCTGCATCACGCCCTGCGCGCCCTTGGGCGACACGGCCGTGGCGTCGAAGCCGCTCTCTACGTGGGCAATGGCGCGCAGCCACGATTCGTCCACGCCGGTCAGCCGTGAGGCGGCCTGGAACTCGGCGCGGAACACGTCCAGCCGCGGTGGACCCAGCTGGCCCAGGCCCACGTGCGCCTTCGCGCCCGGCGGCGCGGGGATGCTGAAAGCCAGCACCGGCGTGGAGCCGGGCAGCTTGCGGGTGCTGTACACGGTGCGGCCATCCTGCTGGCGCTGGTAGAGCTGGCCGCGCTGCGCACCGGGCAGGCGCCACAGGTCGGGCAGCTTGGCGGCATTGGCGTCGTAGGTGATCGCGGTGCAGCGCGATCCGGGCTCGGGCGCCGACGCCAGGCTGACGCTGCCGTCGCGCAGGCAGCGATACACCGTGCGCGTCGCGGCGGGTTCGGCGGCGGACGCGGCGGCGCCCAGCAGCAGCAGGGCGGGCAGCACCGGGCGCAGCGGCAGGCTCCATCGCGGGCACCAGCGCGTGCGTCCGCGCGGGCGAAGTCGCTGGGCCGCGGCGTGTGCGCCAGCGTCGTTCAAGGCGCCGCCAGCGTGACGTGTACGCGGTGTTCGACGCCATCGTCGCGCAGCGGCAGCACCAGGCCCGGCAGCGCGACGCCATCGAGCACCATGCCGGGCGTGGCGCCCACCGCCTGCACGACCTGCAGCCGATAGACGCTGGTGCCGAAGCGATAGTCCATCTCGAACCCGGGCCAGTCCGCCGGCAGGCAGGGCGTGAGGCGCAGCGTGTCGCCCTCGCGGCGCAGGCCCAGCAGCGATTCGGTCATCAGCCGGTACATCCAGCCCGCCGAGCCGGTGTACCAGGTCCAGCCACCGCGGCCCACGTGCGGCGCCACCGCGTACACATCGGCGGCCACCACGTAGGGCTCCACCTTGTACACCGCGGCCTGGGCGGCATCGAGGGCATGGTTGATCGGGTTGATCATGCGCAGCAGCTCCCAGGCCCGCTCCCGGTCGCCCAGTTCGGCGAAGGCCATCGTCGCCCAGATCGCGGCATGCGTGTACTGCCCGCCGTTCTCGCGCACGCCCGGCACGTAGCCGCGGATGTAGCCCGGGTCCTTGGGCGTCTTGTCGAACGGCGGGTCCAGCAGCTGCACCACGCCGGTGTCGCGCCGCACCAAGTGTTCGCTCAGCGAGGCCATCGCCTGGCGTGCGCGCGCCGGATCGCCGGCTCCCGACAGCACCGACCAGCTCTGCGCGATCGAGTCGATGCGGCACTCAGGGCTGCTGGTCGATCCCAGCGGCGTGCCGTCGTCGAACCAGGCGCGCCGGTACCAGGCGCCGTCCCAGCCGTGGGTTTCGAGGTTCTGGCGCAGCGCCTCGGCGGCATCCAGGCAGCGGTCGGCGAACACGCCGTCGCCGCGCGAACGCGCCAGCGGGCTGAAGCGCAGCAGCGCGTCGTGCAGGAAGAACCCCAGCCAGACGCTTTCGCCCTTGCCGCCTTCGCCGACGCGGTTCATGCCGTCGTTCCAGTCGCCGGTGGCGATCAGCGGCAGGCCGCGTTCGCCCAGCAGCGACAGCCCGCGCTGCAGCGAGCGCACGCAATGCCCGTAAACCGTCTCGATCTCGCCCGAGCGCATCGGCAGGTCATAGTAGGACTCTTCGTCGGCGTTCACCGTGCGCCCCTCGAGGTAGTGCACGCGCTCGTCCATCACCGCGCCGTCGCCGGTGGTCTCGACGTAGCGGCAGGCGGCCAGCGGTAGCCAGAGGTAGTCGTCCGAGCAGCGCGTGCGCACGCCGCGGTCCAGCGGCGGGTGCCACCAGTGCTGCACGTCGCCCTGGCTGAACTGGTGCGCGGCGCAACGCAGCAGGTGCTCGCGCGCCAGCGCGGGCTCGGCGTGCAGCATGGCCATCGTGTCCTGCAGCTGGTCGCGGAAGCCGTAGGCGCCACCCGACTGGTAGAAGCCGCTGCGCGCGTGGTACCGGCAGGCGATGGTCTGATAGAGCAGCCAGCCGTTGGCCAGCAGGTCCAGCGCGGGCTCGGGCGTGTGCACCTGCACGGCGCCGAGGGTCTGGGTCCAATAGGCCTGCACGGCCTCGAGCTCGCGGCGCGCGGCATCACCGCCCCGGTGGCGCTGCGCGAGCTGCTGCGCATCGGCGGCGTCATGGCCCAGGCCCAGCCGGAACACGACCTGGCTCTCGGCGCCGACGGCCAGCGTGACCGGCCGCTGGATCGCCGTGCACGGATCCAGCCCCGCGCCGCAGCGGCCCGACAGCGCTTCGCGCCGCAGCGCGGCCGGCGCCGCCAGGCTGCCGTTGCGGCCCAGGAACTCGTTGCGGTCGCCGGTCACGCTGCCTTCGCCCCAGCGCGCTTCGCTGCCCGTGGCGTCGGCGTCGGCGTCGAAGAAGGCCACGCGCCCGCCGAACTCGTCGCTGTAGGCATTGCGCGCGGTCATCAGGCCGGTCTCGATTTCTCGCTCGGTGACCACGTGCAGGTGCGAACGGGCGCGCAGGTCGCCCAGCACCCACTCCACGTAGCCGGTCACCGACAGGTCGCGCCGGCGGCCTGACAGGTTGCGCAGCTTGAGCACGCTGAACTTCACCGCGTCGTGGCGCGCCACGTACACCCACAGTTCACTGGCGATGCCGTCCTCGACGTGCTCGTAGACGGTGTAGCCGAAGCCGTGTCGCGTGCGGTATTCGCCTTCGCCGCGGCGCGGCAGCGGGCTGGGCGACCAGTGCCGGCCGCTGTCCTCGTCGCGCAGGTAGAACGCTTCGCCGCCGGTGTCGCCGACCGGGTCGTTATGCCAGGGCGTGAGCCGGAATTCGTGGGCGTTCTCGGCCCAGGTGTAGCTGCTGCCACTTTCGGTCACTACGGTGCCGAACTGCGGGTTGGCGAGCACGTTCGACCACGGCGCGGGGGTTTCACGCCCCGGCAGCAGGCGCACCACGTACTCGCGCCCGTCGGCGCTGAAGCCGCCGAGGCCGTTGTCGAACTGCAGCGCGGGCATCGGCGGCAGCACGGCGGACTCATCGTCCGCGCCGGCCGGCGGCGGCGTCGCCGCCGTGGCCAGCAGCGGCATCGGCGCGGCCACCTGCGGGCGTCGGCCGACCTGGTCGGCCAGGCTGCCGTCGGCGTCGCTGACGATCACGCGCGCCACCGACTGCAGCAGGATCCGGTCTTCGTGCGATATCTGCTGCGCCGGGCGCACGAAGATGCCGCCGGGGCGATCGAACACCTGCGCCTCCACGCCCACGCCGATCAGGCCCATGATCAGGTCCTGCAGCGCCTGCCGGTAGCCCGCCTGGTCTTCGTTCCAGATCACCAGGTCCACGGCCAGGCCCTTGAGCCGCCAATACGCGTGTGCCTGCACCAGCTGCCGCACCAATTCGATGTTGGCGGCGTCGGCGATCTTGAGCAGCACGATCGGCAGGTCCCCCGAAATGGCGTGGCCCCACAGCCCCGACTGCCCGCGTCGGTTCTGGAGCAGCAGGGAGGGCGCGGCGCGCATGGCCGGATGCGCGTACAGCACCAGTCCGGCCAGCCGCTCATACAGCTGGGCGTCGGCCTGGGAAGCGTCGATCTGGCGCCGTACCACCTGGCTATGGGTCCAGGCCAGGTCGAAAACGCGGTCGGCCAGGTGGCGGTCGCGGTACTTGTCTATCAGCGCCGTGCACTCGGTGCGGTCGGCGCCGACGCCCATCACCATGTCGATGGTGGCGGTCTGTTCGGGCGCCAGCACGATGCGGCAGCGGGTAGCCACGATCGGGTCGAGCACCGAGCCCTGCGACCCCGACAGCCGTCGGTCGCGGGTCAGTGCGTCCGGGCGGGCCAGGGTGTTGCCCCGGCCAATGAAGCGCGCGCGGTCGCTCTCATATGAAATTTCGACCACGTCGGCGTTGTGCACGGCCATCAGCTGGAACATCCACGGCGGAACTTCGTCGTGCGCGCGCGGCCGCCGGGTACACAGGATGGCCTGCTTGGCCGGCAGCAGCTCGGTCTGCACGAACAGGTTGCTGAAGGCCGGGTGCAGTTCGTCGGAGATCGCCGGCGCCAGCACCACCTCGGCATAGCTGGTGATCTCGATCTCGCGCGGTGTGCGACCGCGGTTGGTGATCACCAGTCGCCGCAGTTCGATGTCGTCTTCGGCCGACACAGCGATTTCCGTGTGGGTTTCGAAGTCAAGGTGGCGGCCCCGGAACTCGGCCTTGGCATCCGAGAAAATCGCCTCGTAGCCTTCCACCGGCACGCAGGCCGGCTGGTAGGCCGTGGACCAGAACTCGCCGCTGGACACGTCGCGCAGGTAGCAGAAGTTGCCCCAGTGGTCGCGCGTGGGGTCTTCGCGCCAGCGTGTGACCGCCATTTCACGAAGGCGGCTGTGGCCGCCGCCCGCGCCGGTGACCAGCACGTGGTAGCGGCCGTTGGACAGCATCTGCACCGCGGGGCGCACGGTGTCGGGCGTGCGGAAGATGCGCAGCTGGTTGGCATCGGGCTCGGTGCCCACCGAAACGCCGATCACCTCGCCCACGTGCGGGTGGAACGTGCCGGTGCGCGGCACGCGCTCCTGCAGCAGCAGCAGCGTGGCCTGGAACTCGGGGTCGGCGCTGAAGCGTCGCTGCATCGGCTGGTCGTGCAGCAGGTAGGAAAGCGAAAGAAGTCCCATGCCCTGGTGATGGGCCATGTACGAGCGCACGATCGCGCTCTTCTGGCCGCGCGGCAGTCGGGCCGGGGTGAAGTCGATGGCCTCGTACAGTCCGAAGCGGCCGCCGTAACCATCGGCTTCGAGCCGCTGAAGGTTGCTGCAGGCTTCCTCGGGCGCGACCATCAGCGCCAGCATGCTGGCGTAAGGCGCAATCACCAGGTCCTGGCCCAAGCCGCGCTGCAGGCCCAGCCCGGGCACGCCGAAGGCGCGGTACTGGTAGTTCATGCGCGCATCAACGGTGTTGTAGCCCGACTCCGAGATGCCCCAGGGAACGCCACGGTCGCGGCCGTAGGCGATCTGCCGCTCAACCGAAGCGCGCGCCGTTTCATCCAGCAGCGTGCCTTCATAGCTGGGCATCACCAGCTGCGGCATGAGGTATTCGAACATCGAGCCCGACCACGACAGCAGGGCCTGGTGCCCGTCGAACGCGGTCAGCAGGCGGCCCAGCGCGAACCAGCTTTCCTGCGGCAGCTGGCCCTGGGCGATCGCGACGAAGCTGCCCAGGCGCGCCTCGGACGCAAGCAGGTCGTAGTAGCCGCTATCGAGCCGACGGTCGTCGACGCAGTAGCCGATCGACAGCAGCTCCCGGGTGGGGTCGTAGAGGAAGCCGAAGTCCATGCGGCCGCAGTCAGCGGCCACGTCGGCCAGGCGCGCCAGTTCGCGAAGGCGCGTGCGCGCCAGCCGCACCACCGCCGCTACGTGGCCTTGCCCCTGAGCGTCGTCACCGTCGCCCAGGCTTGCGATCTCGGTCAGCGACGGTATCCGGTCCGACCAGGGCAGCGCCGGCGCGGCATCGCCGTGCTCCAGCCAAGGCGCGAACACGAGCAGGTCCTGGCTGGCCAGCAGGCATTGTTCGAGCAGTACGCCGGCCCAGAAGCGGGCTTCGTCGCCCTGGCCCTGGGCCATGTCCACCAGCCGCCGGGCCTGTGAGGCGAACTGCTCCAATCGCGCGTGTGTGGCTTCGATGCTTTGCGGCGGCAGCGCGATGGCGGCCTGCAGGGTGGCCAGCGGTTCGGAGCCGTCCAACGGCAGGGCGCTGCCCATGGCTTCGGACAGCAGCCCGAAGGTGTCGGCCAGGCCCTGGAACAGGCGTGGTGAAATCACCGGCTGCGCCGGCAGCGCCAGCAGGCCCTGGCGCAGCGTGGCCAGGTGGCCGGCCAGGTTGCCGCTGTCCACCGACGACAGGTAGCGCGGAGGCAGCGGCTCAAGGGTTTGGGTGTCGTACCAGTTGTAGAAGTGGCCGCGATAGCGCGGCAGCGACTGCAGCGTTGCCAGCGTGGCGGCTGTGCGGGCCGCCATCCCGCCCGCGCTGAGGTAGCCGAAGTCCAGCGCCGTCAGGTTGGCCAACAGCGCCAGGCCGATGTTGGTGGGCGAGGTGCGGTGCGCCACCACCGGTGCCGGGTGCTCCTGCATGTTGTCCGGCGGCAGCCAGTGGTCGTCTGGCCCGACGTGGGTTTCGAAGAACAGCCACGTGCGTCGCGCCAAACGGCCCAGGAAATCGGATTGCCCGGATGACAGCGCCGCCGCCTTGCGCGCGCGCGGGCGCCCCAGCCACTCCATCAGCAGCGGCGAGGCAAACCACAGCGCCAGCACCGGAAGCGCGACCCAGAGCGCCGCGGGGTTGAAGCGCTGCACCACAAGCCCGACCGCCACAGCGGACACCGGCGCAATCGCCATGCTGCGCACCGAAGCCCACCAGCCGGTGGCGGCGGTGCGTTCGACTTCGCTCGAGGGCGCCCACTGCAGCAGGTGGCGGCGGCTGACGGCCAGCCGCCACAGCGTGCGGGCGATGGCGTCGAGGCTGAACCACGACTCATACGGCAGGCAGGCCAGCATCACCGGTGCCCGCCTGAGGCCTTCCACCAGGGCCGCAGCCGCTTGGCGCAGGTGGGTGGCCAGCGTCATTTCCTGGGGCTTGAGCAACAAGCCGCGCAGGCCAGCCAGCAGCGGCGGCAGGAACAGGATCGACAGCACCCACAGCGTCCAGGCCAGCGGCGCGGGCAGCGCCAGCCAGCCCAGCAACAGCAGTCCGACCATGGCGGTGGGCACCAGGCTTCGGCGCAGGTTGTCCAGGATCTTGCCGCGCGACAGCGCCGAAAGCGGGTTGCGTTCGCGCCGCCCGTCGCCCCGCGGCACGCTGGGCAGCAGCCACGGCAGCAGCTGCCAATCGCCGCGGATCCAGCGGTGGCGGCGCTTCACGTCCACCGAATAGCGCGCCGGGTAGTCCTCGTAAAGCTGCACGTCGCTCACCAGCCCGGCGCGGATATAGCAGCCCTCCAGCAGGTCGTGGCTGAGCACGCTGTTGTCGGGGAAGCGCTGGTGCAGCGAGTGTTCGAACGCGTCCACGTCGTAGATGCCCTTGCCGACGAAGGAGCCTTCCGCAAACAGGTCCTGGTAAACGTCCGACACCGCACGGGTATACGGGTCCAGCCCGGGCTCGGTGCCGTGGATGCGCGCGTACCACGACCGGCGCTGGCCACTCATGGTGCTGCCCACGCGCGGCTGCAGGATGCCGTAGCCGCGCGTGACGCGGTTGCGCTTTTCGTCGAAGCGGGCGCGGTTGAGGGGGTGCGCCAGCGTGCCCGCGAACTTGCGGCCGGCATCGCGCGGCAGCTGGGTGTCGGTGTCGAGCGTGATGACGTAGCGCACGTGGCCGAGACGGTTGGTGTCGCCCACGACGCGCAGGAAGTCGTCGCCCTTGCCTCGGCGCAGCAAGCGGTTGAGCGCGGCCAGCTTGCCGCGCTTGCGCTCGTAGGCGATGAAGCGGCGCTCGCGCTCGTTCCACAGCCGCGGCCGGTGGAACAGGAAGAAGCGGTTGCGGTGCTCGGGTGCGTAGCGCAGGTTCAAGGCATCTATCTCGCGCTGCGCCGCGTCCAGCAGGGCATCGTCGCCCGGCATCACCGCGGCGTCGGCGTCGAAGAAATCCGTCAGCAGGGCGAAATGCAGGTTCTCATCGCGGTTGGCCAGGAATCGCACTTCCAGCGCCTCGACCAGCGCGGCCAGCGTGGCCGTGTTCCCGAACATCGTCGGCACCACCACCAGGGTGCGCGCGTGCGGGGGGATGCCCTTCGAAAAATCCAGCCGCGGCAGCGTTCGCGGCAGCACCCGCTGGGTGGCGATCCAGTTCACCAGGCTGATCCCCAGCTCACTGAAGGCCACTACCGCCAGCGCGATGGCCAGCAACGACAGCCAGCGCCCGGCCAGCGCGCCATCGGCGCTGCCCAGCAGGCCCCAGGTCGACAGCGACACCATCGCGGCGATCGGCAGCAGGTACAGCGACATCGGCGCCGCACCGATCGACGCGTCGCGCGCGCCGAACCGGTGCCGGCGCGGGGCCACTTGGTGCTGCAGCTGCGCCAGCCCGGCTTCGATCAGGTAATAGCCCACGTGCGCGCGGACGTCCTCGGTGCCGGCCTCGTCGGCGCGGGCCTGCGCCAAGGCCACCGCTGCCGCCGCCACATCGACCTCGGGGCGCTTGCCACGCCTGGCCAGGCGCTCCACCACGTGGCGGTACTGGTCGCGGGTGGCGAAATCCATCTGACCGTAGGTGCCGGCGGGGTCTTCGCGCAGCCGGTGTTCGACCAGGCTCATGGCCTCAACGAATTCGCGCCAGTCCATCATGCCCAGGTAGCGGACGCTGCCGATGGCGTTGCTCACCGACACCTGGTCGGCCGCCTGGTGCTGGTTCTCCACCTGCACCAGGTGCTCGGTGCCGTGCCCGGCGTCGGCCAGCCATTGTTCGATCCAGGCCAGGGGCATCACCAGCGCCGCGCCCTGGCCGTGCAGGCGGCGGACCAGTTCGGCAACGAAGGAGCTGGCCATCGGCGGCCCGGAGCGCACCATGTCGGCCAGCACCAGCACCAGGTGCTTTGGATCGGTCTGCGCCACGTCAATCAGGCGGTCGGCCCACTCATCGGCAAGGTTGCGGTCTGCACGGTCGGCGATGATCCGCACGCTGATGCGGCGCAGGTTCTCGATCAGGGCCAGGCGCAGCATGATCGGCAGCGCCCAGAGTTCACCCAGGCCCAGCGGGGTGACCTTCTGGTACGCCGCCACCAGGCCGCTGAGGCCTTCGGTGTCGATGCGGCCGTCGCCGTGCGAGATCGCGGTGAGCGCGATGTCGTAAACGCGCGGGAAGCCCGCCGACGGCCCCGAGGCCAGCTGCGGCAGCTCGCGGCTGTAGCCTTTGGGGAAATGCCGCCGGGCAATGCGGACCTGTTCTTCCACCAGGTGGATGTTGTCGATAAGCCATTCACCGGCGGGCGTCAGCCTGCGCTGGGACTGGACGGCCTCTTCGAGCATGGCCACCGCGTTGCCGATCACCAGCTGGTTGTCCACCAGGCGGCGCAGCAAACGGTCGGTGCGCGCCTTGGGGTCAACGGTGTGCGAGCGCGCCAGGTCGGCGCCGCGTTCGCCCAACTGCTCCGCGCTCAGCAGGCGCACACGCACGGGCGGGTCCGCCAGATTGCGGCTTCGTTGGCGTACCGGCCCCGCCAGCAGGCGACGCAGACGGATTCGCAGTCGGATCAGGGCTGTGGCTGAAGGCATCTCTGGCACGAAGGTACCACCTGGGCGACACGGGCTTGCCGCGCGCGATGGCGTTCGTTCAGGCAATGGCCCCTATCTGCGAGGAGAGTACGCCGGCGAATGGCGCGGCGGCGTGGACACCCGGCCCGCAGTACGGCGAAAATAGCGGCATGTTGATTTCCTGCCACGCCGAACGCAGCCTGCCCTGCCGCCCTGAGGTGGCGTTCGCGATGGTGGCCGATGCCGATCGTTTTCCGGCGCTTTTCACCGGGTTTGGTCCCATCCCGGCCATCAGCGGCGTGCGCCTGCATTCGCCGCTTGCCGTGGGCAGCACCCGCAGCGTGTACAACGCCGACGGCACGGTGCTCGAGGAAACCATCATTGCGCACGACCCGCCAGTCAGCCACGCTTACACCCTCAGCGGCTTCAGCCCGCCGTCGTCGTGGCTGGTGTCCCGCGGCGAGGCCAACTGGATCATCACTGGCCATGAGTTTGGTGCGCGCGTCAGCTGGGACTACGAGTTCACCGTCACCCACCGCTGGCGCTGGCCGTTCGCTGCACTGTTGGTGAAGCTGTTCATGATCCCCGCGATGCACCGGTGCCTGAAGAACATGGAGCGCGCCCTCGCGCCATAATCCGCGCACAGTCAGGGCGGGGGAGTCGAGGCGATGAAAGGCGAGTGGGTGCTGCTGGCGATGGCGCCGGTGTTCCTGGGTTTCGTGGCCTGGGAGGCCTGGCACTGGCGTCGCCGTGGCGGCGATCACTACAGCCTGCGCGACACGCTTTCCAACGCCAGCCTCGCGCTGATGCACCAGGCGGCCGACGCCGTGGCCTGGCTGGCGGTGATCGGCATCTACTGGTGGGTTTACCAGTACCGCCTGTTCGACCTGCCCACCGCCTGGTGGACCATCGCGCTGCTGTTCGTGGCGCAGGATTTCTTCTACTACTTCTTCCACCGCGCGCACCACCGCGTGCGCTGGATGTGGGCCTCGCACGTGGTGCACCACTCATCCGAGCGCCTGAACTTCTCCACCGCGTTCCGGCAAAGCCTCACCTACCCGGTGTCGGGCATGTGGGTGTTCTGGCTGCCGCTGGCGTGGCTGGGGTTCTCGCCGCCGCACATCGTGGTGGTGGTGGCGATCAACCTGGGCTTCCAGTTCTTCGTGCACACCCAGGCGGTGGGCAGGCTGGGCTGGCTTGAGAAAGTGTTCAACACGCCCTCGCACCATCGCGTGCACCACGCGCGCAACGCCAAGTACATCGACCGCAACTACGCCGGCGTGCTGATCGTCTGGGACAAGCTGTTCGGCAGCTTCACCGAAGAAGACCCGGCCGTGCCCTGCGAATACGGCATCGTCAAACCCGTGCGCAGCCACAACCCGGTAATCCTTACCTTCCACGAGTGGCGCGACATGCTGCGCGATGCGGCGCGGCCGCAAAGCCTGCGCTCGCGCCTGGGCCAGCTGTTCGGCCCGCCCGAGCGGGGGCATGCGCAGCAGCCCGGGCCGGGCGACGCGGGCTGAGGGGCGGCGGGGCCTGCCTTGACCACGGTCAAGGGACGCCGACGGCCGCAGGACTACGCTGGTTTCCTGCCCTTCGTGGGAATGCCCGGCATGACCAAGCGCACTGCCCAAGTCTCGCCCGCCCCGCCTGCGGCGGCCGCCAAGCCGGTATCGCCCTTGCTGCCTTTGGGGCTGCGGCTCAAGGCTTTCGCCCTGTCCGAACTGGCCCAGGCGCAGGCGCTGCTGGGCGCGCCGGGCGACCAGCGTCATACAGGCGTGCACCAGGCCCGCAAGTGCCTGCGCCGGACCCGCGCCGCGCTGGCCCTGGGCCGCAAGGCACTGGGCCGCGAAGGCCGCAGGCTGGATGAAGATCTCGGCCGCCTTTGCCGCGGTCTGTCGCCCCTGCGCGATGCCCAGGCCCTGATCGAAGGCCTGCAGCGGCTGCCCGCCAGTGGGCCGAGCCCGCTGGCATCCGCGCTGCCGGAGATGGTGGCGCTGGCGCGCGCGCGCCGCGACGCCTGCCTGGCACGATCGCTGGCCCGCGATCCGGAACTCCAGCGCCGCCGTGACCGGCTGCAGGCCATGACGGCGCGGCTGGCGGCCCTGGACTGGGACGACGTGAAGCGCGGCGCGGTGGCCAAGGCCGTGGCGCGCAGCGAAAAGCGCCTGGCCAAGGCCCGTCGTCGCGCCAGCCGCCACCCCGGGGACGACGCGCGCTGGCATGCCATGCGCCGCCGTCTGCGCCGCGTGCGCCAGCAGGACCACCTGCTTGCGGCCATCGAGCCCGACCTGCGCCCGGTGGGCAACGTCACCGCCGAGGAGGCCGCCGTGCTCGGCGAAGCCCAGGACGACGCCCTGCTGCTGCGCCACTGTGGCTCGCACTCACCGTTCCCGCCGCCGCTGCGCAAGCTGCTGCGCGCCGAAGCGCGGACGCGGCTGGGCCGGGTGCGCACGCCGTCGCCGCCCGAAACGTCCTGACGAGGGCCTGCGGCCAAGGCGGACATCGAACTGTGGCTACACACCAGTGGCTGGCCGCCGCGCCCGGTGTTGTGCACCACACAGACGGCCCGGCAATACGCATGGCAAACTCGGAGGCTATCCGATACCTGCGCGGGCCATCATGCAAATCAGCCGAAAGAAGGCCTACTGGCTGCTCGCCGCCACCGTACTGGGCACGATGGTGGCCGTGCTGTTCTCCTTCAACTTCATGCGTTCGGAGAAGACGATAGAGCGCAGCATCGAGCACGACTACGCGATCAACGACCCGCAGCTGCGCCGCGAAATGGGCGTACTGCTGGGCCCGGGCATCACCGCCGGCAACCGGGTCGAAGCGCTGGACAACGGCGAGCAGATCTTCCCGGCCATGCTCGAGGCCATCCGTGGCGCGCAGCGCACCATCAACTTCGAGACCTACATCTACTGGTCGGGCGAGATCGGCAAGGAGCTTTCCGACGCTCTGGCCGAGCGCGCCCGCGCCGGCGTCGAGGTCAATGTGATCATCGACTGGGTGGGCGGGATGAAGCTCGACCCCGACTCGGCGGCCCGCATGAAGGGCGCCGGCGTTCGCCTGGAGTACTACCGGCCGCTGGCCTGGTACAACTTCTCGCGCATCAACAAGCGCACGCACCGCAAGCTGCTGGTGGTGGACGGGCGCGTGGGCTTCACCGGCGGCGTCGGCATCGCCGACCAATGGGCCGGCAACGCCCAGGACCCCGATCACTGGCGCGACATGCATTTCCGCGTGGAGGGACCGGTGGTGGCGCAGATCCAGGCCGCGTTCATCGACAACTGGATCAAGACCACCGGCCACGTGCTCAACGGCGAAGAGTACTTCCCGCCGCTGGCGCCCGTGGGCGACATGGACGCCCACCTGTTCATGAGCTCGCCCGAAGGCGGCAGCGAAAGCATGCACCTGATGTATCTGATGGCCATCGCCGCCACGCGCGAGACGCTGGACGTGCACGCCTCGTACTTCGTGCCCGACGAGCTGACGGTGCGCGCGCTGCGCATGGCGCTCAAGCGCGGCGTGCGCGTGCGCGTGCTGGTGCCGGGCGAGCACATCGACTCGGACCTGGTGAAAGTGTCGGCGCGCGCCATCTGGGGCGACCTGCTGCAGGGCGGCGCTGAAATCCACATCTACCAGCCGACGATGATGCACGTGAAGTCCTTGATCGCCGACGGCTTGCTGGTGTCCGTGGGCTCCACCAACTTCGACGTGCGCAGCTTCCAGCTCAACGACGAAGCCAGCCTGAACATCTACGACCGCGACTTCGCCGCCCACATGACCGCCACCTTCGAGCGCGACCTGCTGCAGGCCGAGCCCTACACCTACCAGGAATGGCTGGACCGGCCCTGGCACGAAAAGCTGGCTGAAACCGTGGTGCTGCCGCTCAAGTCCCAGCTCTAGCGGCCAACAAAAAACCCGCCACCAGGGCGGGTTTTCCGGGAAGCGATCAGGCGGCCGTTAGGCTTACTTGATCTTGCCTTCCTTGTACATCACGTGCTTGCGGACGACGGGATCGTACTTCTTGATCTCCATCTTGGCCGGGGTGGTCTTCTTGTTCTTGTCGGTCGTGTAGAAATGACCGGTGCCGGCAGAAGACGTCAGGCGGATCTTGTCGCGCTTGGATGCCATGGTTCAGTCCTCCTCAGATCTTTTCGCCGCGGGCGCGGAGTTCGGCAAGCACGACATCAATGCCGTTCTTGTCGATCGTGCGCATCGCGTTCGCGGAAACACGCAGTTTGATCCAACGGTTTTCCGAGGCTACCCAGAAGCGGCGCTCGTGCAGGTTGGGAAGGAAACGGCGGCGGGTCTTGTTGTTGGCGTGGGAGACGTTGTTACCCGTCATCACTTTCTTGCCGGTAACTTGGCAAACTCGGCTCATGGTCAACTCCTGGGTCAGGACTGGCCACCCATAGCCCGGGTGGCGACGGCCCCTCGCGGCTGGCCCTGGGGCCGGCAGGCGCATGCGATACGGGATGCAGCTTTACGCTCCGCCAAGGGCCGGAATCGCACTTCCGGGGCCGGGGCCGTGGGGCAGGGTGCGGAGCGAGCCGGCAATTATGCCCACCTTCCCCTTTCCCCGCAAGGACTTATCCACAGGCGGGGTCAGTGCCGGGCGCGGTCGCGGTGCCAGCCGCGGTGCTTGATGTCCAGGTACAGGCTGTAGGCGGCGGTGAAGCTGGGGAACAGGTTCTGCAGCACGCCCACCGAGTCCTGCTTGGCCGACAGGGTGAAGTAGGCCAGGGTCATGAAGCTGCCCACCAGGCTCATGTACCAGAACACCCGCGGGATCACCGGCTTGCCGGCGCGGCGGGAGGCCACGAACTGCACCAGCCAGCGGCCGCCGAACATCAGGGCGCCCGTGTAGCCGATCAGCTTCCACGGGGTGACGTGCAGGCCGGTCCAGGCCAGCCAGAGGATCTCGTCATTCATGGGGTTACTCCAGTTCGCGGGTGGCGGTGAGCTTGCTGCGCTTGATCAGCCAGGCCACGCCGATCAGGTCGCGGACGCCGACGATGGCGCGGCCCAGGTTGGTGTACTTGGAAGCGCCGGCGCCGCGCGGGCGGTGGTTCACCGGCACCGACACCGTCTGCCAGCCGGCGCGCTGCATCAGGGCCGGCAGGTAGCGGTGCATGTGGTCGAACCAGGGCAGGTCGAGGAAGGCCGCACGCTCGAACAGCTTGGTGCCGCAGCCGGTGTCGGGCGTGGCGTCGCGCAGCAGGCGCGAGCGGATGGCGTTGGCCCATTTCGAGGCCCATTTCTTGCTGCCGGTGTCCTGGCGGTTCACGCGCCAGCCGGCGTAGAGCTTCACGGCCGGGGCGCCGGCGTCGCGCGCGGCCAGCAGCTTGGGCAGGTCGGCCGGGTCGTTCTGGCCGTCGCCGTCCAGGGTGGCCACCCAGGCGCCGCGTGCCGCCCTGACGCCGGTGCGGATGGCGGTGCTCTGGCCGCTCTGGGTTTCGTGGGTGATCACGCGCAGCTCGGGCGCGCCGGCCTTGGCGGCCAGCAGCGCGGCCAGGGTACCGTCCCGGCTGTGGTCGTCCACGAAGATCACTTCGAAGTCCACCACGCCGCGCAGGGCGGCCAGCACTTCGCCCAGCAGCGCAGCCACGTTGCCCTCTTCATTGAATGCCGGGATGACGACGGAAAGGGCTGGCATGATCGGTGGGTTGCTCCGGAGCATCCTGATGCGGGCCCCAACCAGGGCCAGTCTGGCCTGGCCAAGATTAAGGCTGAATTAGGGCGTGGTGCTCAGCCCCCGCCGCGCAGTCGCTCGAGGATGCCGTCCAGGGTGTCCAGGCCGTGGTAGCTGATCACCAGCTTGCCGCGGCCGCCGCGGCCGTGCTGCACGGCCACCTTGGCGCTGAGCGTTTCGGACAGTTCGCGCTCCAGCGCAGCAATGTCGGGGTCCACCTTCTTGCCGTTGGCCTTCGCGGCCTTGCCCGGGATCTGGCCCTTGCCCAGCATCTGCGCCCGGCGCTCGACTTCGCGCACCGACCAGCCCTCGGCCACCGCTTCGCGCGCCAGCTGCAGCGCTGCGGCGGGCGCCAGCGTCAGCAGGGCGCGGGCGTGGCCCATTTCCAGCGCCTTTTCCTCCAGCAGCTTGCGAATGCCGTCGGGCAGCTCCAGCAGGCGCAGCAGGTTGGACACCGCGGCGCGCGAACGGCCCACGGCTTCGGCGGCCTGCTGGTGGGTGAGCGAAAACTCGTCGATCAGCCGGCTCAGCGCCTGGGCCTCTTCCAGCGGGTTGAGGTCTTCGCGCTGTATGTTCTCGATCAGCGCCATGGCGATCACGGCGCGGTCGTCCACCTCGCGCAGCACCACCGGGATATCGGTCAGGCCGGCCTGGGTGGCGGCGCGCCAGCGGCGCTCGCCGGCGATGATCTCGTAGCGCGGCTGGCCGTCCTTGCCGGCGCCGATCTGGCGCACCACGATCGGCTGGATCAGGCCCTGGGCCTTGATGGACTCGGCCAGCTCGGTGAGCTTGGCCGGATCCATGCCGGTGCGCGGCTGGTACTTGCCCGGCTGCAGCGCGGTGATGGGCAGGGAACGCATGCCTTCGCCGGCGTCGTCGGTCTCGGCCGCCGGGGCAGCGCCCTTGTTGCCCGTGCCCAGCAGGGCCTCCAGGCCGCGTCCGAGGCCGCGCTTCTTGGTGCTCATGCTGACTCCTTGATCTTTTTCTCGCGCCGCACGATCTCGCCGGCCAGGCCCAGGTAGGCGATGCCGCCGCGCGAAGCCCGGTCATAGCCGACGATGCTCTGGCCATGGCTGGGCGCCTCGGCCAGGCGCACGTTGCGCGGGATGATCGAGCGGAACACCTTGTCGCCGAAGTGCTTGATCAGCTCGCCCGACACGGCGTTGGCCAGGTTGTTGCGCACGTCGAACATGGTGCGCACGATGCCTTCGATTTCCAGCGCCGGGTTGAGCTTGCCCTTGAGCGCGTTGATGGTGTCCACCAGCGAACTCAGTCCTTCCAGCGCGAAGTACTCGCACTGCATGGGCACGATGACGCCGTCGGCCACGGCCAGGGCGTTGAGCGTGAGCAGGCTCAGCGAAGGCGGGCAATCGATGATGATGTAGTCGTAGTTGTCGCGGATGGGCAGCAGCGCGTTCTTGAGCCGCTGCTCGCGCGCGCTTTCGTCCATCAGCCGGATCTCGGCCGCGGTGAGGTCGATGTTGCCGGGCAGCAGGTCGTAATTCTCGGCGGCCCGCACGATGGCGGCGCTGGCGGGGCATTCGGCCAGCAGCACTTCGCAGGTGGAGTTTTCCAGCTCGCGCTTGTCCACGCCCGAGGCCATGGTGGCGTTGCCCTGCGGGTCCATGTCCACCAGCAGGACCTTGCGGGGCACGGCGGCCAGCGCGGCGGCCAGGTTCACGGCGGTGGTGGTCTTGCCCACTCCGCCCTTCTGGTTGGCGATGGCGATGATGCGGCCCATTCAGACTCCTGGCACCGGTCGTCGTGACCGGGGGTTGGTGGCGCGGATCGGGCGTCCGCGGGGCGTCGGCCCGAGCGGGGGATTATGCCGCCTGCGAGGGGGTGCGGGTGATCGTGACCAGGTGTCGGTCGCCTTCCAAACCGGGAACCGCCAGCTTTCGCACCGATTCCAGGCGCCAGCCGGGCGGCAGCGCGGCCAACTCGGCTTCCGGGACCTGGCCTTTCATCGCCAGCAGTCGCCCGCCGGGAGAAAGCAAGTGCCCTCCGACCTCGAGGATGCCGGCCAGCGTGTCCATCGCGCGGGCCGTGATCTGGTCGAAGGCGCCGGGCTCGTCGACCTCTTCGGCCCGCGAATCGAGCACGCGGACGTTGTCCATGCCCAGCTGGCGCACGGCTTCACGCAAGAAGCGGGTCTTCTTGCTGATGCTTTCCACCAGCGTCACCTGCAGGCCAGGGACCGCGAGCGCAAGCGGGATGCCGGGCAAGCCGGGGCCGGTGCCCAGGTCGGCCAGCTTGCCGGCCTGCACGTGCGGCCACATCGACAGCGAATCGAGCAGGTGCCTGGCGACCATCTCGCGCGGGTCGCGCACGGCGGTGAGGTTGTAGGTGCCATTCCAGCGATCGAGCAGCGCCAGGTACTCAAGCAGGCGCCCGGCCAGCGGCTGCGCCGGCAGGCCCAGGGCCACGAGTCCCGCTTCAAGTTCAGGCGCCAGATGCGATAAGGAATCCATCCCCCATTGTCGCCTGAAGAACGGGGTCAGGGTGACTTAATCCCACGACGCGCTGCGGCGATGTCGACGACCGCCCGGCGGGATCAAGTGAACCTGACCCCGCACTTCCCGTTCTTCAGGCGGCGCGGAGGGCGCAGCGGGTGATGCGCAGGCCCATGCGGGCCACGCGCTGGTTGAGGTCGGCCTTGAGGGCGTCGGCCAGCGGGCGGGTGCCCAGGCTGGCCAGGGCCGCCAGGGCCTGGTCGGTCACCAGGGCGTCCACCCGGTCCAGGGCTTCGCCGGCCTGGGCCGGGTCGAGGATCTGGTAGTACAGCTCGGCGTGGGCACCGGTGGCGTCGGGAATGTCCAGGTAGTGGCCGATCAGGCAAACCGGCTGGCCCAGGCGATCCAGGCCCGGCACCGTCCAGCGCCAGCCCGCGCCCAGGGCCCGCACGAAGCGGCCGAAGCGGTGCACGGTGACCACACTGTTGTCGGGCACCCGACGCATGCCCGTAAGCCAGGCCAGGCCGGCCAAAGGCAAGGGGAGGGGCAGGAAGGGGTTCAGGTTTGCCATGTGTGCCAGTGGGTTATGCGCTTTTCATCAAGCATAGTCTAGCAACGACAACAATTGCTTAACACGGCCAAACCCGCGCCGGCCAGGCGATGCTCTCCTTCAAGGTCCGCCTTGGCAGCGGTGACCTCACGCCCGGCGAGGTCTCGGGGCCTCAGCCCGCGGAAACGCAAACGCCCAGGCCCTGGCTCTTGGCCAGGTACATCGCGGCGTCCGCGGCGCGCAGGTAGTCGTCGGTGGTCGCGAATCCGACCTGGCTCATGACCACGCCGATGCTCGCGCCGCCGCTCGCCACGGTGTGTGTGCCGATCCGATACGGGGCCGCCAGGGCGGCCGCGAGTTGCCTGGCCCGCGCCGTGGCATCGGCGACGTTGACCGATTCCAGCAGCACGTTGAACTCATCGCCACTCATGCGGGCCACCAGGTCGGCCGCACGCACGCTGGCCTCCAGCCGGCGTGCCACCTGCTGCAGCAGCTGGTCCCCGACATGGTGGCCCAGGGTGTCGTTGACCACCTTGAACTGATTGAGGTCCAGCATCAGCACGGCGAACATCGTGGTGCCGCCCGGTGCCGTCGCGTCGTGCCCATTCGCCGGGTCGTCGCGATGCAGCGCGATGGCGTGCTCCAGCCGATCGCGGAACAGCGGCCGGCCGGGCAGGTTGGTCAGGGAATCGTAGGAGCTGCCGCGTTCCGCCAGGTCGCTCAACGACCCGGCCATCCGCACGGCTACGCCTTCTTCGAACTGGGCGACGCCGCGCCAGTTGACCCACACCAGCCGCCCCGAGCCGTGGCGTGCCCGGAAATCCACCGAGAAGTTCGGGCGCGTGCCCGACAGATGCCTGCGATAGGCGTCCTGAACGCGGCTGCGGTCATCGGGATCAATGAGCTGTTCGAGGAAATACCAGCCGTCGTCATGCAGGTTGCCGGCGCCGCCCAGCCCGACGATCTCATGGAAGCGCTCGGACGCATGCAGCACGCCCGTCTGCAGGTTCCAATCCCAGATGCCGTCGTTGGATCCGCGGGTGGCGAGCGAATAGCGGTTGTCGGACTGCACCAGTTCGAGTTCGGTCTGCTTTTGTTGGCTGACGTCGATCATCAGGCCGATCATGCGGTTGGCCCGGCCCGGCTCGACGACCACGCGGCACAGGTCGCGTACCCAGACGACCTTGCCGCACTTGGCCAACAGCCGGTAGCTCATCTCGTAGGCGTAGCTGTGCGTCGCGCTGTACGCGGCGTCGTCGATGGCCTGCGCTGCCGGCAGGCCGTCGGGATGCACGTGCGTGCGCCAGAAGCTCGGGTGTGACCGCCACTCTTCCACCGTGTAGCCGAACAGGCGCTCCACTTGCGGGCTCAGGAAGGTATTTCCCACGCCGCGCTCGGCTTCCCAGACTACGCCGTCGATGGTTTCAAGCAGGCGCAGGAAGCGCTGGCGGACCTCGACCAAAACCTGTTCGGTGACCTCGGTGATTTCAATCAGCACGCCCTGGCGGCTGACCACGCGGTTGGCATCGTCGGACTCCGACCGCAGCTGAAGGCGCATCCAGCGATAGCCCGAATCGGCGAAGCGCAGCCGGAAAACCGGCATGCCCGACCGCAGCGTGCCCCTGTCATCGGGGTGCACGAAGTCGAGCAGAGACCGGCCGATCGACGCCTCGAGCGCATGGCCGGTGAGCTGGTGCCAGGCGGGGTTCAAGTAGGTCACCACCCACAGCGCGTCTGTCTGCAGCACCGCATCGGGCAGCAGCGTCAGCAGTTGTCCGGGCGGTGTGGTGTCGGCTGGCATTTGGCCGTTATATTCACCGAACCGTCGTTATCCAGTCCAGCCCTCGGGCACGACACCCGGGCCGGGATGCGCTTGGCGACGAAGGCGTGGGGACGCCGTTTTTCCTGCGCCACTCGAACCCATGACGACACACCGAACGCAAGGGGATGGCCGTGGCTGAGATGAAGTTCCAGACACCGGTGTTCATCAAGGAAGCCAGCGAAGAGCCGATCAACCTGGCTGCAACGCCGTATTTCCACAATGACCGCGGCCGGCCCCGTTACCTGGCCAAGCCGCCGCGGGGTGCGAAGTTGATCCAGGCTGCGCCCACCGATCCGCAGGTCGCGCTTGGCAACGAGTACGTCGTCTCGCAGGTCAAAGGGGTCAAGAAAACCCCGCCCTATGGGATAGAGACGCAGCTGGGTTTCGCCGCGGACCACGTGGCCTATGCCCCGATGTGGGCCACGCGCGACGTGGCCGCGGCCTTCGGTATCACGCTGGTGGAGCCCGGGGATGCGGTGAAGATCGAAAGCCCCGTGCCGAAGCTGTCGCAGATCGAATACGAGTACGGCGTGTTCGCCGGACACTGGTCGCCCTACCAGGGCACGGGGAACACGCTGCTGAGCGTGGTGTGCACGGATCTGGAGCATCACGACTTCCCGCACGTGTTCGCATCGATCGATCCCCACCTGCCCCTGGTCACATCGGTGGGTCGCTACTGGCCCAGGTTGAGCAAGATACGGCTTGCGGACCTTTGGGTGCCGCGCGGCAGCGCGCTGTACATTCCGCCAAAACCGCCGATGCCGCAGGCCGAATGCATCGACCTGCACAACAACCGCAATTCAGCGCGGGCTTGCTGGGGCAACATCCACCAGGAAAGCCTGGTCACCGATACGCTGCTGCAGGCGAAGGGCGGCTTCTTCTATTGGTACTGGAACGCCAGGGAAACGATCCACACCCCGCCGTTCCCGAACGATTGATCCGCCGCCCCGCCGGGGTCGCCACCGCCCGGGCCGGCGGGGGG
>NZ_JAIBFH010000106.1 GCF_019459675.1 Arenimonas sp. | reverse complement strand
CGGTCGCGGATGATCTTCTGCACGCCGGCCTTGCCGGTCAGCCATTCGTCGAACGCCAGCTCCAGGCCTTCCTGGCCGCGGTCGTCGATGTTGGTGAAGCCCAGCACGTGCGCCATCACTTCGCCGTGCGGGTAGAAGCGGCGGAACTCGCGCTGCGAGTAGACGCCCGGGATGCCCAGGTCCACCACTTCACCGGCCACGTCGGGATTCATGTGCCGGCGCAGGTACACGAACTCTTTGTCGGCACGCTGGGCGATGCGCTGTTCCAGCACGTCCTGCGGAATGGCAAGCGCCTTGGCCAGCTGCGGAATGCGGTCAACGTGCTGCAGCAGTTCCTTGGGGTTGGCCCACACCGATTCCACCGGCGACGAGATGGCCAGCGGCTCGCCGTTGCGGTCGGTGATGGTGCCGCGCGACGTGGCGATGGGCACTTCGCGCAGGAAGCGGGCGTCGCCCTGCTGCTGGTAGAAGTCGGGGCTGATCAGCTGCAGGTGCGCGGCGCGCGCCACCAGCACCACGCCGAACACGCCCAGCACCACGGAAATGGCCAGCAGGCGGTGCCTCAGGCTGTAGGTGCTGCGCTGGACCTTCATGGCTGCAGCACCACGATGTCTTCGTCGGTCGGGTACTTCATGCCGATGCGGGTGCCGGCGACCTGTTCGATGCGATTGGCTTCGGCCCAGGTGGCCTGCTCCAGCTGCAGGCGGCCATATTCGATGTTGAGGTCGTCGCGACCCTGCTCAAGGCTCGACAGCGCGATGTAGGCCTGGCGATGCAGGTGCCGGGCGTGCACCACCGCGATGGCGCTCGACAGCACGCAGGCCACCAGCAGGGCGAACAGGAAGTCGCGCAGGCTCATGCGGCGGCCTCCGTGGGCAGCTTCTGGGCCACGCGCATCACCGCGCTGCGGGCGCGCGGATTCACCGAGGTTTCGGCGTACTCGGCGCGCAGCGCACCGCTGACGTCCACCAGGGTCGGCGTGAAATCCTGTTCCACCGGCATGCGGCGGTTGCCCGGCGGCGCCTTGGCATGGGCGGCGATGAACCGCTTGACGATGCGGTCTTCCAGCGAATGGAAACTGATCACCACCAGCCGGCCGCCGGGCTTGAGCCGGTCGAAGGCGGCCTGCAGGCCGAGTTCGAGATCCACCAGCTCGCGGTTGATGAAGATGCGGATGGCCTGGAAACTGCGCGTGGCCGGGTGGATCTTGCTGTCGCCGCGACCCACCACCGAAGCGATCAGGTCGGCCAGCTGGGCGGTTCGCAGCAGCGGCGTTTCGTCGCGGCGCGCGACGATGGTGCGGGCGATCTTGCGGCTGAGCTTTTCCTCGCCGTAGGTCCACAGCACGTCGGCGATCTCGGTGTCGGTGGCGCGGGCCAGCCAGTTGGCGGCGCTTTCGCCCGAATCCGGGTCCATGCGCATGTCCAGCGGGCCGTCCTTGCTGAAACTGAAGCCGCGCTCGGCGACGTCCAGCTGCGGCGAAGACACGCCCAGGTCGAAGAAGGCACCGTCCAGGCCCGGAGCGGTTTCATCCCAGTGCGCGAGGTCGGCGAACGAGCCCCGATAGACAGCGACGCGCGGGTCCGCGCTGAACAGCGCGTGGGCGGTGGCGATCGCTTCGGGATCCTTGTCCATCACCAGCAAACGTCCCTCCGGCCCCAGCCGGTCGAGCACGGCCCGGGCGTGTCCGCCGCGGCCGAAAGTTCCGTCCAGGTACCTGCCATTCCCCAACACGCGCAGGCCGTCGAGCGCCTGCGCCAGCATCACCGGGAGATGGCTGGGCTGCGCTTGCGTGCGCATCCCGGCCGCGCCCGTCACAGCCTGAGGTCGAGCATGTCCTCGCTGATCTCGTCTTCCCCAATGGTCTGACGGATCTGCGCGAGGTGAGCCTGCTCGCTCCACAATTCGAATTTGCCGCCCATCCCGAGCAGCACCGCTTTCTTGTCGATGGCCGCCGCGTTGCGGTGGCTGGCGGGCAGCAGCAGCCGGCCGTTGCCGTCGGGCTCCACGGTGGTGGCCGCACCCACCAGCTTGAGCTGCAGGTTGCGGTGCACGCGCTTGGCGTTGGGCAGGGCGTTGACCTGGTCGCGGACCTTTTCCCAGGCCGCTTCCGGGTACAGCCACAGGCATCCGGCTTCATAAGGGTTGTAGGTGACGACCAGGCGGTTGCCGCAGGCGCGCGCGACCAGGTCCCGGTAGGCGGTGGGAATCGCCAGACGGCCCTTGTCATCGATCGTGATCGCGGTTTCGCCCTGGAACATGCCCTGGATCAATCCTTATCCACTAAAAGCCACAAAAAACCCGGAATTCCCCCGGAAGCCCACGTTAGACCTGCCCTCGGGGGCTGTCAAGGATAAAAACCGGGTAATTTCATCAGGCAGATCAACACTTTGCGCCAAACTTGAGAGTCTGGTTTAAGAACTGTTTGGCAAGTGTTGTTTCACATGGCTTTGATGTGAAGGAGTGAATTGGTTAGCGGTATTGTCCGGCGCCGCCAGGATCAGCGGCCGCAGGCCCGCGCCCGGGGTCGGCACCCGGCCATTGCGCGAATCGGGGGATCAGGGAGAGGAAAGTGGCGGAGCCGGTCGTTAAGCCGGGTTCTGTCTGGGACAGTCATTCCTCTAGCCCCAGCGTCACCGCTGGGATCAAGCATCCAACCCGGGTGCGGCACGAGCCATGCCATAGCACCCCTATTTGGACTTGCTCCGGGTGGGGTTTGCCGTGCCCCGAGGCGTTGTCCCCTCGGGCGGTGGGCTCTTACCCCACCGTTTCACCCTTACCACGCACCCTTGCGGGCCGTTCGGCGGTTTGTTTTCTGTTGCACTTTCCGTCGGCTCACGCCGCCCAGGGGTTACCTGGCACCCTGCTCTATGGAGCCCGGACTTTCCTCGGCGCATTGCTGCGACGCGACTGCCTTGACCGACTCCGCCGGGACGGATTGTCGCACATCGGGCCTGGCGGCTTTGGCGCTCAGCCCGCTTCGCCGCCGTAAAGCGCCTTGCGCGGCGCCCCGCTGATGTCGGCGGCCAGCCGCGCCGCCACCGAGGGCTTGAGGTATTCGGCCAGCTTGGCGTAAAGCCGCTGCCCTTCGATCAGGCGCGCGGCGGTGTCGTCTTCGCAGCCGCGCACCACGATCACGAACTCGCCTTTGCGCTGGTTGGCATCGGCGGCGACCTTGGCGGCGATGGATTCAAGCGTGTCGCCGAGCACCGTCTCGAACAGTTTCGTCAGTTCGCGTGCGAGAACGGCTTCGCGGCCGCCGCCAAAGGCCGCGACGAAGTCTGCGAGCGCTTCCTCGATGCGGTGCGAACTTTCGTAGAACACCAGGGTTCGCGTTTCCTTGGCCAGCTCGGCCAGGCGCTCACGGCGCCCCGAGGCTTTCGCCGGCAGGAAACCCTCGAAACAGAAGCGGTCGCTGGGAATGCCGGCGACCGAAAGCGCGGCAATCGCGGCGCACGCGCCCGGAATGGGGCTGACGGCAAGACCGGCGGCTCGCACCTCGCGAACCAGGCGATAGCCGGGGTCGCTGACCAGCGGCGTACCGGCGTCGGACACCAACGCCAGGCATTCGCCGGCCTTCAGGCGCTCCACCAGTTTCCAGGCGACTTCGCCCTCGTTGTGGTCGTGCACGGCCAGCAGCGGCCGATCGATGCCCACGGCGCCCAGCAGCTGGCGCGTGTGGCGGGTGTCTTCGGCGCAAATGGCGTCCACCGCGGCCAGCACCTCGCGGGCGCGGGCGGTCAGGTCGCCCAGGTTGCCGATCGGCGTCGCCACCACGTAAAGCGTTCCTGCCTGGGTTGCCGCCATGTCCGCGCCCTCCGTGTGCACCGGGGTATCATCGTAACCGCTTCGATACCCGGACCCTCCCGACATGCTGCGAATGATTCCCCTGCTGCTGGTGCTCGCCGTGTCCAGCGGCTGCGCCACCGTTGCCGTCTCGCCCCAAGCCTCGGTGCAGCAGGACAGCGCCTCGCAGCTGGCCGCCGACGGCCGGCATCGCGAGTCCGCCCGCGCCTGGGCCGACGCCGCCAACGCCAGCCGCGGCGCCACGCGCGACCGCGCCTGGCTGCAGGCCGCCGAGCAGTACCGCCTGGCCGGCGACGAAGGCGCGGCCGAGCAGGCCTGGACGGCGTCCAACC
>NZ_JAIBFH010000104.1 GCF_019459675.1 Arenimonas sp. | reverse complement strand
CATCGTGACGCTGGACCACCGGCCGGCCACCGGCGACCGAATCAAAATCCTCACGGCCTTGACGGGTGAGCCCGGGCGCGACTGGCTGCTGGCCAGCTGCGGCTTCCTGGCCACCGGTCGGGCCCGGGACAAGGTGCGTGCGTGGTTCCACCGCATCGATCGCACGCGCAATCTCCAGGCCGGGCGCGAACTGCTGGAGAAAGAGCTGCGCAAGGTGGCACTGCTCAACGCCGACCTGGCGCCGGTGCTGGCGAAGTTCCGCTTCGAGTCGGTCGACGACCTGCATCTTGCGCTGGCCCTGGGTGACCTGGGCCCCAGCCAGGTCAGCCGTACGCTGCACGATCACGCCCAGGCGCTGAAGGCGCCGCCCGAAGCGGCCGTGATGGTGTCGCGCCGGCCGCAGGCGCCCACGTCCAAGGCGCCGTTCACGGTGGAGGGCGTGGGCAACCTGCTCAGCCAGATCGCGCGCTGCTGCCAGCCGGTACCGGGCGACGCCATCGTGGGCTACCTCACGCGTGGCCGCGGCGTCAGCATCCACCGCGCCGGTTGCCCCAGCGTGCTGCGCCTGCTGGCGCGCGAGCCCGAGCGCCGGCTGCCGGTGGAATGGGGCCAGAAGCAGGCGTCCAGCTACGAAGTGGACATCACGCTGCGCGCCTTCGACCGCAAATGGCTGTTCAAGGACCTCACCAACGTGATCGCGCAGATGAGCGTGAACATCCTGGGCGTGCAGTCGCGGGTGGACGAAAGCCAGGGCATGGCCGAGCTCAGGCTGTCGGTGCGGGTCGCCGATTTCGGCCAGCTCAGCGAGCTGCTGGGCCGCCTGAGTGCGGTGCCGGGCGTACAGGAAGCCCGGCGCATCACCTGAACCGCAGCGGCAAGCGTTCAGCCGGCGCTGGTATCCTCGCCGCCATGAAGGAACTGGCGGCATGACGCAGCGACGCACCGAGCCCGGCGGCACGCCCGACCTGGGCGCCATCGAAGGTATTGACCTGGCCCGCAGCGGCCGTCAGCCGTCCACGCCGGCGGCGCCGCCGCGCGCGCCGCGTCGCGCCTGGCCCTGGGTGCTGCTGGTGCTGCTGGTAGCGGCATTGGCCGGCCTGGCGCTGATGTTGGGCCAATGGCGCCAGCAGATAGGCGAGCGGCTGGTGCCGGAATCGGCCATCAACCTGCAGATCGAACAGGCGCAGCAGGCCCTGGACCGCGGCGAACTCAGCCGTGCCGACGGCAGCGGCGCGCGCGAGCGCTTCCAGGCCGTGCTGGCGCGCGACCCGGACCATCTTGCGGCGCGGGTGGGCATGGCCGCCGTGCGTGACGCCGCACTGGACCAGGCGCGCGATGCGATTGCCCAGGGCGACGCCGCCACCGCGCGGGCGCGCATCGAGATGGCGCGCGGCATGGCGGCGCCGGCGGCGTCGCTGCAGCGGCTGGAACAGGACCTTCAGCGCATCGAAACCACCGGCGCCGACGTTGCCGACCGGCTTGAGCGCGCGCGCGCGGCCCAGGCGCAGGGGCGGCTTGAACAGGTGCCCGACGGCGCGTTGGCGCTGTACCTGGAGGTGCTGCAGCTGCAGCCGGACAACGCCCTGGCGCTGATGGGACGAAGTGAAATCCTTTCAGGGCTGGTGGCGCAGGCGCAGCAGGCCTTGGCACGCGGCCAGCTGGACCAGGCCGAGGCGCTGGCCGCGCGCGTGGTGCAGGCCGACCCCAGCCACCTCGAGCTGCCGGCCCTGAAGGCGCGCCTGGGCGAAGCGCAGCAGCAGCGCCAGCGCGAGCGCGAAGCGCAGCTGGCCAGCGCCCATGACCACCTGCGCGCCGGGCGGCCGGAGCGCGCCGCCGAAGTCTTCATGGCGCTGCTGGCCGCCGACCCGGCGTCGGCCCAGGCGCGCCAG
>NZ_JAIBFH010000073.1 GCF_019459675.1 Arenimonas sp. | reverse complement strand
GCCAGGGCGATGGTGCCGCCGGCCTGCTTGAGGCGCAGCATGTTGACCAGGAATGCGTGGCGCGAACGGGCGTACTCGCGCTGGGCCTGGAACAGCGCCTGCTGGGTGATCAGCACGTCGACGATGGTGCGGGTGCCCACTTCCAGGCCGGCTTCGCTGGCCTCGTACGCGGCCTGGGCCGACACCACCGACAGGCGGCGCGCTTCCACTTCGGCCGAACCCGCGCCCAGCGACCGCTGGGCATTGCGGGTCTGGCGGATGACGGAGCGGCGCTCCTGCTCAAGCGCATCGGCCACCACGTCGCGGTTGTAAATGGCCTGGCGCACGCCCGACTGGGTGGCACCGCCGGCGAAGATCGGCACGTTCAGCACCACGCCCACCCGGGTGGACTGGCTGGTGTTGTCGAAGCTGTTGTTGCTGGCAATGGGCGAGAAGATGTCGTTGCTGCCGTCGCCGTCGCCGTCGCTGTAGCTGGCCGTGAGGCCGAGCGAGGGCAGGTGGCCAGCGCGGGCGGTGGCCACGTCCTTCTCGGCCGCCGTCACCGCGAGTTCGCGGGCCAGCAGGGTGGGGTTGGACTCCATCGCCACGGCGACCCAGTCCTGTTCGATCAGTGCGGTCGGGTCGGCGGGCTTGTAGTCCGCGGCCAGGCCCTGGATGTTCTCGACCGGCGTGCCGGTGATCTCGGCCAGCGCTTCACGCGAATCGTCCAGCGCGTTGGCGGCGGCGATGGCGTTGGCGCGGGCGGTGTCGAAGCGGGCGCGGGCTTCGTGCACGTCGGTGATCGGGGCCAGGCCGACTTCCAGGCGCTTCTCGGCCTGGTCGAGCTGGCGCTTCACCGAGCGCTCTTCGGCGCGCGAGGAGGCCAGCGTTTCGATCGCCGTCAGCACGTTGAAGTAGGCGTCGGCCACGCGCACCAGCAGCGCGTCGGAGGCGGCCTTGTACTCGGCCTGCGACTGCGCCGAGCGGGCCTTGGCGGCGCTCAGGCGGGTGTAGGTGCTGTGGTCGTAGATGCTCTGGCGCAGGTTGATCGACCAGCCTGAGTTGGTGTTCTCGCTGCTGGCCACCGAGGCCGGCTGCACCACGGTGCCGAAGGCCTGCGAGCCGCTGCTGTCGGTTTCGGTGCGACCCCAGCTGACGCTGCCGTCGAGCTGGGGCAGCAGCTGGGCGCGGTTCTGCACCACGCCTTCGCCGGTGGCCAGGCTGCGCGACTCGGACGCCGCAAGCACGGGGTCGCTCAGGCGCGCCAGCTCGTAGGCTTCCAGCAGGGCGGCGGCACCCGCGGGGCCGGCGGTGCCGGCCAGCAGGATGGCGAGGGAAACGGGGCGAAGGCTCAGGCGCATGGGGTAGTCCTGGTGTCTGGAGTCAAAAGGCGAAATGCGGCGCAGGTGCGGCGCCGTGCAGGTAGGGGACGTCGGTTTCGAACAGGCTTTCGCGATGGAAGCCTTCGCCGCGGCGGGTGATGCGCAGCGCCTCCTGCACCGGCGACTGGCCGTGGATGACGAACAGGCGGCCGCCCGGCTTGAGCCAGGCGCCGAACTGTTCGGGGTCCAGCGCGACCGCACCGGTGACGCAGATGGCGTCGAACTGGCGGCCAGGCTGCCAGCCGAACACATCAACGCATTCCAGGCGGACGTTGGTGATGCCTTCGGCCAACAGCCGGCCGCGCGTGCGCTCGATGAAGTCGGTATGGCGATCGATGCTGACCACTTCGCGCGCCAGCGCCGCCAGGCAGGCGGTGACGAAGCCCGAGCCGGTGCCGATTTCCAGCACTTCGTCCTCAGCGGCCAGCGACATCGCCTGCAGCATTCGGCCCTCGACCACGGGCTTCATCATCACTTCGCCGTGTTCCAGCGGCAGCGGCAGGTCGGCGAACGCCAGCTTGCGATGGCGCGGCGGCACGAAGTCCTCACGGTGCACGGACATCAGCGTTTCGAGCACGCGCGGGTCGAGCACGTCCCAGGGGCGGACCTGCTGTTCGACCATCGCAAAGCGGGCCTGCTGGAAATCAATGGGCATGACGAAAGGGTCCTGGGAACGCGGGGCCGCTGATTTTACGCTCCAGCCGGCACCCCGCGGAAGGCGCGGCGCTGGCCCGGGGGCCGCCGGACCGGCAGCTTGCCGACCCTCGACCAACGCGCCGGCGATGCCACAGGATGCTTTCCGGGCTTGCCGTGGCCGTAGTGCCATTAGTCACCGGGACGGTGTGCACGGTGGGCGAAGACGGCCGGTTCACCGTCGCCCCGGGCCGTAGGCGCGCAGGAAAAGGTCCACCGTGGCCAGCACGTGGGCGTCGATTTCGGCGGGCGTATAGCGCCCCGGACAGCCGCAAAGCAGGCGCGCGTGGTATTCGCCCTTCAGCAGGCAGAAGAACTGGGACGCGGCCAGCGCACAGTCGGGAATGCGCAGTTCCCCGGCGGCATCCTCGGCCTCCAGGAACGAGGCCAGGGCCTCCTGGGTGCGCTTCGGGCCGGCCTCCCAGAACAGCATGGGCAGGTGCGAATCTTCGGGCAGCTGGCGCGACATGACGCGGTGGATCGAGATCGCCTCGTTGCTGGTGATCAGCCTGAAGAAGGCGTGCGCGATGCGCTCGAGCTGGCCGCGGATCGGGCCCTCGAACCGGGCAACGAACAGGTCCGAAGGCAGCAGGTCCTCGCATTTGGCCTTCACCGCCTCGACGAACAGGGTGTCCTTGTCCTGGTAGTGGCTGTACACGGTGAGCTTGGACACGCCGGCGGCCTGGGCGATGGCGTCCATGCTGACGCCGTCGTAACCGCGGGCCGGGAACAGCGCCTTGGCCGCCTCCAGGATGGCGGCGCGCTTTTCCAGGTCCTTGGGCCGCCCGGGGGCGTTGGCCCGCGCCGGAACGGGAGGGGAGGGGGCGGTTTGGCTCATCGCGATATTATTATTGAACTTGCTGGTTTGGTAAAGATAATATCCCCCCAGTCCAGTAAATAGATGACTCCCGCATGAGCGCCATCGCCCCGTTCCACCGCGTCGTCCTGATTGCTGCCGCGCTTGCCCTGGTGGCCTGCAGCCAGCAGGCGCCCGAAGAAGGCCCGGCCCGGCCCGCGCTGGTGGTGCAGGCCGATGTCGCCGAGGCCAACCTGAGCGTGTATGCCGGTGAGGTGCGGGCGCAGTTCGAGCCGGCGCTCGCCTTTCGCATCGGCGGCAAGATCTCGCGCCGCCTGGTGGACGTGGGCGAGCAGGTGAAAAAGGGCCAGGCCCTGGCCGAACTGGACGCCTCGGATGTCGGCCTGCAGCTGGAAGCCGCCCGCGCCCAGCTGGCGTCCCAGCAATCCGACCTCGCCCTGGCGACCTCCGAGCTCGAGCGCTACCAGAGCCTGCTCGACCGCCAGCTGGTCAGCAAATCGCTGTACGACACCCGCGTTTCGGCCAGGCAGGCGGCCGAGGCGCGCGTGCGCCAGGCCCAGGCCGAGGCGCGCGTGTCGGGCAACCAGGCCGATTACGCCGTACTGCGGGCACCGGCCGACGGCGTGATCTCCCAGCGCCTGGCCGAGGCCGGCCAGGTGGTGGCGGCCGGCCAGACGGTGTTCGTACTGGCCGAAGAGGGCCAGCGCGAGGTGTCGATCAGCGTGCCCGAGCAGAGCGCGGCGCTGTTCACCCCGGGCCGTGAGATGGCGGTGGAGCTGTGGTCCCAGCCGGGCAAGCGGCTCCCGGCGCGGCTGCGCGAGATCGCGCCGGCCGCCGACTCGCAGGCGCGCACGTTCGCGGCGCGCGTCAGCTTCGACCCCGGCGACGTGCGCACCGAGATCGGACAGAGCGCACGGGTGTTCGCCCTGCAGCAGGGCAAGCGCAGCCTGGCGGTGCCGCTGCCGGCGCTGACCGAAAAGGACGGCAAGCCGGCGCTGTGGGTGGTGGATCCGGAAAAGTCCACCGTGAGCCTGCGCCCGGTGACCGTGGGCGCCTACGGCGAGTCCGAAGTGCCTGTACTGACGGGCCTGCAGCCGGGTGAATGGGTAGTGGCCGCCGGCGTGCACCTGCTGCTGGAGGGCCAGCGCATCAAGCCGATTGATCGCGACAACCGGCCGGTGACGCTGGCCGCGGCCGTCGCCACGCCCGCCGACCCGGGCTGAGGCGACGCCCATGGCCGCGCAGTTCAATCTTTCCGAGTGGGCGCTGCGCAACCGCGCGCTGGTGCTTTACGCCATGGTGGTGCTCGCTGTCATCGGCTACTTCAGCTACCAGCGGCTGGGCCAGTCAGAGGATCCGCCGTTCACCTTCAAGATCATGGTGGTGCGCACGTACTGGCCGGGCGCCACGGCGCAGGAAGTCGCCCAGCAGGTCACGGACCGCATCGAGAAGGAAGTGATGGAAACCGGGCGCTACGAGTTCGTGCGCTCGTACTCGCGGCCGGGCGAGTCGCTGGTGATGCTGATGTCCAGCGACAAGCTCAAGTCCAAGGACCTGCCGGCGCTTTGGTATGACGTGCGCAAGAAAGTCGGCGACATCCGCCAGAGCCTGCCCGAAGGCGTGGTGGGGCCTTACTTCAACGATGAGTTCGGCGACACGTTCGGCAACATCTATGCGCTGTCGGGCGACGGCTTCGACTATGCAACGCTGAAGGACTACGCCGAGCGCATCGAGCTTGAACTGCACCGCGTGCCCGACGTCGGCAAGATCGAACTGGTGGGCCTGCAGGACGAAAAGATCTGGATCGAGCTTTCCAACACCAAGCTGGCCACGCTGGGCGTGCCGCTGGCGGCAGTGCAGCAGGCCATGGACCGCCAGAACGCCATCGCCCCCGCCAGCTTCTTCGAAACCCCGACCGACCGCGTGCAGCTGCGCGTCTCGGGCCGCTTCGACAGCGTGCAGGAAATCGCCGATTTCCCGATCCGCGTCGGCGACCGCAGCTTCCGGCTGGGCGACGTAGCGGAAATCAGGCGCGGCTTCGCCGATCCGGCCGCGCCGCGCATGCGCTTCATGGGCGAAAACGCCATCGGCATCGCCGTGGCCATGCGTGCCGGCGGCGACATCATCCGGCTCGGCGGCCTGCTCGACACCGAGTTCGCGCGCCTGCAGGAAAACCTGCCGGTGGGCATGACGCTCAAGAAAGTCTCCGACCAGCCGGCCGCCGTGCGCGCCGGCGTGGCCGAGTTCGTGCAGGTGCTGGCCGAGGCGGTGATCATCGTGCTGCTGGTGAGCTTCTTCTCGCTGGGCTTCCGCACCGGCCTGGTGGTGGCGCTGTCGATCCCGCTGGTGCTGGCGATGACCTTCGCGGCGATGTACTACTTTGGCATCGGCCTGCACAAGATCTCGTTGGGTGCGCTGGTGCTGGGGCTGGGCCTGATGGTGGACGACGCCATCATCGCGGTGGAGATGATGGCCGTGAAAATGGAGCAGGGCTACAGCCGCATGAAGGCAGCGGCCTTCGCCTACCAGTCCACCGCGTTCCCCATGCTTACCGGCACGCTGGTAACCGCGGCGGGCTTCCTGCCCATCGCCACTGCGGCCTCGAGCACCGGCGAGTACACCCGGTCCATCTTCCAGGTGGTGACCATCGCGCTGATCCTGTCGTGGATCGTGGCGGTGGTGTTCATTCCCTACCTGGGCTACAAGCTGCTGCCCGACGCCAAGCCGCATGGCGACGGCCCGGTGCACGACCCGTACGCCACCCGGTTCTACCAGCGCGTGCGCAGCTGGGTGACCTGGTGCGTGCGCTTCCGAAAGACCGTGATCGTCGTTACCGTGGCCGCGTTCGTGGTGGCCGTGGTGATGTTCCGGTTCGTGCCGCAGCAGTTCTTCCCGTCCTCCACGCGCCTTGAACTGATGGTGGACCTGGAGCTGGCCGAGGGCTCGTCGCTGCACGCCACCGAAGCGGTCGCCAAGCGCCTGGAGGCCGAGCTGGCCACGCGCAAGGACATCGAGAGCTTCGTCGCCCACATCGGCACCGGCACCCCGCGTTTCTACCTGCCGCTGGACCAGAAGTTCCCGCAGGCCAGCTTCGCGCAGTTCGTGATCCTGACCAAGGACATTGAATCTCGTGAGTCCGCGCGCGAATTCCTGATTGGCCTGTTCGACGAGAAGTTCAGCGACGTGCAGGCGCGCGTGTCCCGGCTCGAGAACGGCCCGCCGGTCGGCTTCCCGATCCAGTTCCGCATTTCGGGCGAGCACACCGATGAAGTGCGGCGCCTGGCGTACCTGGTGGCCGAGAAGGTGCGGGCCAACGAAGCGGTGACCAACGTCAACCTCGACTGGGACGAGCCCAGCAAGGTGGTGCGGCTGCAGATCGACCAGGAGCGTGCGCGCGTGCTGGGCATCAGTTCGGCCGAAGTGGCGGCGTTCCTGCGCGGTTCGCTGTCGGGCACCTCGGTCAGCACCTACCGCGACGGCAACGAGCTGATCGAGATCCTGCTGCGCGGCCCGGCGCAGGAGCGCGAGCAGCTGAGCCTGCTGGGCAGCCTGTCGGTGCCGGCCGGCAACGGCCGCAGCGTGGCCCTGTCACAGGTCGCCACCCTGGAATATGGCTTCGAGGACGGCATCATCTGGCACCGCAACCGGCTGCCGACCATCACCGTGCGTGCCGACATCTACGGCGAGAAAACCCCGCCCAGCGTCACTGCCGAGATTGCGCCCACGCTGGATGAAATTCGCGCCTCGCTGCCCAGCGGCTACCTGCTGGAAACCGGCGGTACGGTCGAGGACTCCGGCAAGGGCTCGCGTTCGGTGGCGGCCGGTGTGCCGCTGTTCCTGCTGGTGGTGATGACGCTGCTGATGCTGCAGCTGCGCAGCTTCCCGCGCACCATCATGGTGCTGATGACGGCGCCGCTGGGGCTGATCGGCGTGGTGCTGTTCCTGCTGGTGTTCCAGGTGCCGTTCGGCTTCGTGGCCATGCTGGGCACCATCGCGCTGAGCGGCATGATCATGCGCAATTCGGTGATCCTGGTGGACCAGATCGAACAGGACATCGCCGCCGGCCACGCGCCCGCACAGGCGGTGGTCGAGGCCACCGTGCGCCGCTTCCGGCCTATCGTACTGACCGCGCTGGCGGCGGTGCTGGCGATGATCCCGCTGTCGCGCTGCGTGTTCTTCGGGCCGATGGCCGTGGCCATCATGGGTGGCCTGATCGTGGCCACGGCGCTGACGCTGCTGTTCCTGCCGGCGCTGTACGCCGCGTGGTTCCGCGTGCCGCGACCCGCGGCGCGCTGACGCCCTGCCGGCGGCTGGCTCGGGCCAGGTCGAGTCAGTTGCTGCCCGGACGCACCATCACATGGTTGCTGACCGAGCCGGCATCCGGATTAACTATCTGGTAAAGCCCCTGCACCATTGTTCCGGGCGCCGCCATCGTCACGCTCAACGTGGCGCGCGGCGAAACGGTGAATCCGGTCAGGATCGCGCCGAGCTCGATCACCAGGGTGCCGCTTCCGGGCACGGTGCCGCGCAGTTCGCCGGTGGAAACCACGTTGCCGGTTTCGCCCAGCACCCTCACGGTGAAGATGCGGCCCTGCGGCCCGGCATTGGTCAGCACCAGCCGGCTCAGGTAGTTGTCCGGCAGCTGCACCAGCGGCGCCTGCAGCTCCAGGCCGTTGCGCACGATGGTGCCGACCGGATCCGGGCCGAAGCCCTGGACGCGGTAGACCGCCGGCGCGGCCGACACCGCCTGCAGCCGCGCCGTGTACTGCGCGGCCGGGATGGTGGCGCCCGCGGCCGGGGCCAGGCAGAGTATGCCGCCGGTGGCGGTGGCCCCCACGTTGAACGCGGCCTGGGTTGCCGAAAGCGACGACGCCGGCGTGCCGAAGCTGCAGCTGTTGCCCGTGGTGCTGAGGTACACGCGTGACAGCGCTGCGCCGGTGAAGCCGCCGTCGGCGTTCGCCGCCGCGCCGAAGTCGCCGTCCACCACCAGCCGGGTGCCGCTGGGCCCGGCGCCATGCAGGTCGGCCAGGGTGATCTGCGTCCCGGCTGGCGTGAGCGGGGCCGGCAGCGACAGGGCGTACTGCACCGGGCCCAGCGCCGCGGTGGTTGCGGTGGTCGGCGCGCTGTGGACGAACTCGGTGTAAGGCGGCGTGGCCGTGACGTCGGCGACCGACGTACGGCCCTGTGCGGAGAACAGGGTTGCCGGCGCGAATCGCAGGTAGTCGCCCTCGGCACTTGCCACGCGGCCGGCGGTGCCGCCGGCATTGGCCTGCGACGGCACGTCGTAAAGCCCGTAGCTGCAGCGGACCGGTGCGCTGCCCACCGCCAGGCGGTCGCCGCTGACCACCAGCCGGTCGGTTTCCACCACGGCGGCGTCGTTGGCCGTGATGGAGAAGGAGATCACGCTGCTTCCCACGCCGTTGATCGCGCCCAGGCTGGCGCTTCCGGCCCCGAGCAAGGACACCGCCGAGCCCGGCGCGAAGCGCAGCCCGCCGCTGCAGTCGATGCGCGCATAGCGCACTTCCCCGGCGGAAAAGTTGTAGCGCAGCGGCGTGACGAGATCGAGCAAGCCGCCGGCGTTGGCCAGGGTGGCCGGTGCGGCCGGGCTGGCAATGATCTCGCTGGCATAAACCAGCGTCGCCGGGCTGGGCTGGCCGATGTCCACGTTCTGGGTGGAGGCACCCGAGGCCAGCATCATGGACATCAGCAGGGAAACGGACATGGACGGCAAACCTCTGGGTGTTCAGGGACGGAAGGGCGACGCCAGTCGCCCGCATGCGGTCCGCAGGGTTTCACAAAAGGCGCCGCCGCTGCAAAAGGCCGGCATTCACCCCGGTGAAGCCCGCTTGGTGGTGGCCCGGGCCGGGCCGTGGTCAAATGGCGGCCTGAAGCGGGGGTGCCCAGGCGTCATGCGGGCTGAGACAGACCCATCGAACCTGATCCGGCTGATACCGGCGTAGGGAAGCTTCGTGGTGACGGCTTTGCCGTTGCCCGGCGCCGCTGCTTCGTTCCTGCCCGTCAACCGGGCGCCCAGAGGACGAACCAATGAACGCCCTGCCCACTGAACTGCTGCGCCAGACCCAGGAACTGTCCGGGTCGGTCACCCGCCCGATCCCGGGCTCGCGCAAGATCCATATCGAAGGCTCGCGCCCCGACATCCAGGTGCCGATGCGCGCGATCGACCTGTCCGAGACGCCGCGCATGTTCGGCATCATGGAGCCCAACGCGCCCTTCGTCGTTTACGACACCTCGGGCCCCTACAGCGATCCCGATGCGAACATCGACCTCGGCGCCGGCCTCAAGCCGCTGCGCGAGCGCTGGATCGCCGAACGCGGCGACAGCTCGCCGCTGCCCGGCCTGAGCTCGGAGTTCGGCCGCGGCCGCGCCGGCGACGCGTCGCTCGACAGCGTTCGTTTCCCGGCCCTCAGCCCGCCGCGTCGCGCCAACGCCGGTGCCAACGTCACCCAGATGCATTACGCCCGCCGCGGCATCATCACGCCGGAAATGGAATACATCGCCATCCGCGAGAACCAGCGCATCGAGGCCATCACCGAGGCGCACCTGCTCAAGCAGCACGCCGGTGAGGCCTTCGGCGCCAACATCCAGAAGTTCATCACGCCCGAGTTCGTGCGCGACGAAGTGGCGCGCGGCCGCGCCATCATCCCGCCCAACATCAACCACCCCGAACTCGAGCCGATGATCATCGGCCGCAACTTCCTGACCAAGGTGAACGCGAACATCGGCAACAGCGCCGTGTCGTCGGGCATCGCCGAGGAAGTGGAGAAGCTGGTGTGGTCGATCCGCTGGGGCGGCGACACCGTGATGGACCTGAGCACGGGCAAGAACATCCACGAAACGCGCGAGTGGATCATCCGCAATTCGCCCGTGCCCATCGGCACCGTGCCGATCTACCAGGCGCTGGAAAAGGTCGACGGCAAGGCCGAAGAACTCACCTGGGAAATGTTCCGCGACACGCTGATCGAGCAGGCCGAGCAGGGCGTCGACTACTTCACCATCCACGCCGGCGTGCTGCTGCGCTACGTGCCGATGACCGCCAACCGCATGACCGGCATCGTCTCGCGCGGCGGCTCGATCATG
>NZ_JAIBFH010000066.1 GCF_019459675.1 Arenimonas sp. | reverse complement strand
GTCGCTGGCGGCCGATGTTAGGGTGGTCTTGGTCTTGGGTGGTCCGCGCCCGCCGGAGGTGGCGCCGCCGCCGCCGCGTTCCCGCAGGACCGCGGCACGCAAGCCCCGGGCAGCAAGCGTCCGCTTGCCGGAAGAAAGCGCACCGGCGCCCGTGGAAGCCGCCGCAACCGCCCTGTCCGCCGAACCGCTGGTGCTGGGGTGGCAGGAGGCCGAGCCCACCGACCCGGAGTTCCGCCGCAATCCAGCGCCCACCGACACAGCCCTTGCGTTCCCTGAGTCCCCGCCGGACCGGATGCGCATGCGCCGCCAGATCACCGGCCAGGACGTCGTCGAGGGCGCCGCGCAGCTGCTGGGGCTGTGGCCGCCGGGCTACGAATCCGACCCCTGCCCGCGGGTGCAACGCAACATCGCCAACCTGATGACCGACGCCAGCGCGAGCGGCCGCGAGCGGCTTGGCGAAGAAGTGCGGCGGCGGCGGGTGGCGTGCAGGCAGTGACATACTCGCGCCAAGGGGGCAGTCCATGATCATTTACAGCGGCACGCGCGCCACTTTCCTGGAACATGCCGACGGGTTCATCGAGGACCGCGTCGCCGATGCCTACCTCAAGGCGACCGGACGCTATGCGCCCGAATCCGAGTTTCGTTCCTGGCGGGCATCGCTTGGTGAAATGGCGAAGGTGCTTCGGGATCCCAAGATGCCCGAAGACATGGGTGTCGGCATCGAGTACCAGATCCCGCAGAGCGCCAAGCGCATTGAGGCGCGCCCAGGACTGAACAGCGAAGGGCGGTCTTGCGTGCCAAAGAATGACCAGGCGAATCGCGAGACGAATGCCTGCTTCGGCCAGAAGAAAGAGCTTGTTTGCCACCAATCAGATGATCAGTCCATAGCGCGTATGGGTGGTCAATTCTCGCTGAGCATCAAACGGCACGCGAAACTCCGTTTTTGGCAGACTCAGTCGAACGCGCCCCACTAAACCCTGGCAGTCCCAGTTTAGCGATCGCCGGGATCGTCCGTGCGATGGCCGTCCAAATGCAAAAGAAAGCCGCTTCTCTCAGGTTCTCACCAAGCTGAGTGCGGACATAGCGAGCCCGGTCACTACTATCAATGAAAGCGACCACTTTGGCACGAGGTCCATTCTTGCTGCATCGACAGACTCCCAACTCTTCGGATAGATGGAAACGCCCGTCAGATAGGAGTCCGCTGTAAACAGCTCATTGAATGTGTCAAGACGCACCAAGATCTCGCGCAGTTCTTGTACCAAGACTGAGATCCTGATAATCAGCCAGGATGCACCAACTGCAGCGATCAAAAAACCCAGTATGAGCGCTATTCGAACCGATAGCGGGGCGGAGGATCTGTCTAGCCCGAAGGTTCCAATTGCGATCATTCCGGAGGAAACCAGTATGCTTACCTCCAAGCAAAGCTTGTGCTGGTAATTGATGTCGGAAGCGACCTTGCTTCGAACGTTAAGCACTACATCATGTTTGAATTTTATTGCGTCAGCCTTTCCGTATTCATCCGCTGGCGTATTCACGATCCCATCCCCTTCGGCGTATTGAGTGAACCTTTCCCTCGGTGCTCTGAACTTACACTTTCACAGAATTCTGCTAATAGAAGTTGCTCAGAGCAAGAGTTTCAGTTGAGGCGAGGCAGGGGTTAGTCTGTTAGATGAGCCCTTGTCGCCTACCCGCTGCCGCACCGACACCTGTATCGCGCGCAACACCATGCGCCCCTCCTGGGGATAGCGTCGCCCGCTCCTTTCAGTAGCAGGTCCCTTTAGCGTCCGAGATGAGATTAGTCGAATCCAGTTATCCTTTCGGCATAGGCGGCGGCATCAGCCCGCCCTGTTACTTCTTGGGCCGATCTTCGTTTAGTTGCGCCGTGACTAAGACGCCAGTGAAAACGGCGCAGGACACTGATGAAGACGGAAGGCACCAAGCTATTCAAACTGAACTCACTGCGCAAATCGGCATGACTAAACGTGGTAGCAGGTATGGAGAATTAGGCGTGACAGGAATAGATGAGGGTATCGCGAGGCAGGACGTCGTACTCAACGTGCGAAGCACCAACGCGGCCTATATTATGTATTGGCACAAAATGTGCTTGGAAATCAGCGTTCTTATGTCTTCGGGCATGATCGCTGTGGGCACGTTTGGCCTTGATAAGTCGTCAGCTACGATCTCCGTTCGAATCGCTCTCGTTGTGGGATTCTTGCTAGCAAGTGCCGCGGCCGCCTGGCTCATCCTCAAGATTTCTGCAGTTGTCCAAGAGCACCGCGCCATTTTGGTGCGTGTTGACAAGTTTGATCGCTTGTTTGCCAAAGACGCGTACTTGAAGGGCGAGTCGCTCTATCCAGAAAGCTGGGAATCGTTTGATGCCGTTCGAATGGACATTGTGCCAAAGTGGTCAATGTTCTTAGTGATCGCTACCTTCATAATCATGTCAGTGATTAGCATGGTTCGCTGACCCTAGGCGAAACGACTAGCCATCTAATTGGTTATACCGATCCTGCGCGATGCCGAGACCGGCACCGGGGCAGCGCGGCTACGCTGGATGAAAAAAAACATCACCGAGCAGACGGTCTTCCTCTAGCGCAGCGAGCTCGGCGACATGGACTTCCCGATGATGGCCACTCAAGAATCTGGCGTCTGAAAAAACTGGCTCTGATGGCCAATGCCCCCCCCCCGGTGACCGAGCCGTGGCGCCGCTCGACGGGTCAGGCTCGAGGCAGTTAGAGTCCGTTTCGGACGTGTTGTTTGAGGCTACAAGATCCGTCCACAAGTCACTAGGATCTTGACCGATGTACCGGACTAACCGACAGTTCCAGGTAAGTTAAACGCCTATAGGATCGGGGAATGAGTACTCTGGAAGCGGCTATAGGAGCGACGGGCGCTCAGGCCAAAGAAGAAATTGATCTGAACGGGGTCCCAGGACCATGTCCGTCCTGTGGTAGCAGGTCCGCAAGTGCCGGAGCGGCTTGTGCCGCTGAAGACTTGGAGATTTTGCTCAATGTCCGAAGCTACTTCGGCTCCAATTCACTGCATTGGCACAAGTCAGCGGTACTTTCTTCCCAGATTGGTGTGGGCGCCGCCGCGGCGGTAGCTGCTGCTGCGGTTACGGTCAGCGACCACGCCGTGAACTTGGTCGCATTCGTCTTGTGTTTCCTGATTGGACTTTTCTCCCGCTCGCAAGCGGTCCACGCCACCAAAGAATTCAATACGGCCGTTGGTGTGTTGATAAAAGTTGACCATGCGACGCGAGTATTCAAAAAGGGAGACTTTGGGCTGCCACCCGACGTGCACCTGTACCCTGACGCGTATAACGCGGCTGTCGGCCATGGCCCGAAGGAAGATCAGTTCTTGGCGCGCAACGCATGGCTTGCTTTCATTGGCCCATTCTTGATCGGGGTGCTACCGCTCTTGCTATCGGCCAGCAAGCTGTGGCTTGTCATGATCTCGTCCAACTAAGGCAATTTAACCGAGTTTCATTTCGATGCGCCTCTAGCTTGCGTTGGAGAGACTGGACCCATGCAGTCGAGTTGCTACTTCGAAGGGTCCGGTTGCCGTCTCTAATCCCAAGTACATCGCTGTGTCGTTGATTAGCTGTGAGCGGAATTGTTTGAGCAGAGTGTCGAGACCCAGCCGTCCCGGCCCCGCTCAGAACCGGGCGCACCACACTCCTCACACGTGCGCTCGGAAAGCGCCTCGGCAAGAGCTACCTGCGCGTCTTCCGCTGGGGAGAGTCCATACGCTTCGAATCGAAGTGACCCGTACTTGGACTTTATCTCCTCAACGCGCACATCCTCGTTTCCTTTGGCATCTGCCCCGGCCTGCACGGCTCCACACAAACAGTCCAGCAGGTTGAACCAGCCATCACCGCACAGGATGCTCGGCTGTGTCGCCGGCTCGCCGGTTGGCCCCAACAGCCTCGGGTGTCGTTGTCGAAGCTCGTCGATCAGTTCCTTTCGCATGGGTTCGCCCTCCGCTTCCCAGGCACTACCTTGCCCGGCCAGTGAGGGCCGGGCAAGAAGCCGTCATGCCACAGCCGCGTAGAAGGGGTTGGGCTCCGCCCGGCCGACGAAGTGCTCATCCTTCAGATAGTTGATGCGGCGGACGATTCGCCCGACCTCGCCGGCACGCGCCAGCAGCAGGCAGTCCCGCTTCATCGATAGCAGATCAAACGCCGAGCTCCCCGGCATCAGGTGGCGGAACTCCATGGCCATGCTGATGCAGCTGGGTCCGAACGCCTGGATCGCCGCCGCGTTGTTCACGATGGTCTGCCAGTCCCAGGGGTACAGCGACTGCAGCTGGCTGAAGTCCTGCCAGAAACTCCAGCACTGGATGCCGTAGCCGCGATAGAGCGTCATCGCGGTGACGAACAGCTCCATCTGGCCCAGCTGCGCCGCCTCGTCGATCAGCAGCAGTGTGCTGTGCTCGGGGCGCTGCCTGCGGCCCATCAGCAGCGAGGACAGCATGCCCACCCACAGGCGCAGCAGGCGGCCGCCCGACTGCAGCCGGTTCGGCGGGATGACCAGGTAGATCGTCATCGGATCCCCCCGGCGCAGGGCCTCCAGGTCGAAGTCCGTCGCGGAGGTGGCTTCGCTGGTGGCGCGCCCGCGCAGTCCGCTGAGTGCCGTCGCGGCATGCGAGACCACGTCCCGCGCGGTGTCGTGGTTGCTTCGCGAGTCCGCGATCAGCTGGGCCTGGGTCCTGACGGACGCGATCCCGCAGTGGGCCATTTCCCGGGCGAGGGTCTCGGGCTCCACCAGCATGCGTGCCATCAGGTCCTGGAAGCCCGCGATGTTGCGATCCCGGGATCCGGTGCAGGAGACGTAGTACGCCAGCAGGCCGCAGATCAGCTGCCGCCCGGCCAGCCCCCAGAACGGGTCGCTGGTTCCGGGACTGCCCGGCGCCAGCAACTCCGAGAACGCCAGCAGCTCGGGGCCAGCCTCCACCGGATCGGCCGGAAGCAGGTCGAACGGGTTGAGGCGGCACACCGGCGCCCCGGTGATGCCGAACGGGTCGAGCACCACCACGGTCTGGCCCAGCACCTGCTCCCGGTAGCGGCGAGTTACGGCTACGGCTTCGCCCTTGCAGTCGAGCACGATGGCCTGACCCGGATACGTGAGCAAGGCAGGGATCAGCGCGCTCACGCCCTTGCCGGCACCGGTCGGCGCGATGGTGAGGACGTGGCCTTCCTGGCCGAGGGTGATCGCGCGGCCGGTGTCGGTCTCCCGGCCCAGCAGGATGGCGTTTTCGTTGGAAACACGGGTCATGGCGGGCTCCTTCAGGAAATGGCGCGCAGCGGCGAGACGTTAGGCGACACCTTGGGCGTCGCCGGCGCGCCGCCGTGCAGGGGGTTGGGATCAAAGCGGCCGGCGAAGGCCGCATCGCGCAGGTAGCTGCCACGCCGGATTTCGGTCGCCATGCACCCGGCATGGGTCAGCAGCACCGTGTCGCTTCCCTTTGCGAGCAGGTCGCGGTGGTCCGTCATCCCGTGCAGCTCGGCCAGCGCCATTGCCGTGGCCTCGTTGGGCACGCCGAACACCTGGTGCACGGCGCAGTTGTGCAGCAGGGTCCGCCACAGGGTCGGGTAGGTGCCCTTGAGCTGGGCCAGGTCCTGCCAGAACGTCCAGACCGACACGCCGTAACCGCGTGCGAGGGTCATCGCCGTGGTCAGCGCGGAAAGGGGGCCGAGTTGGGCCGCCTCGTCCACGAGGAACAGCGTCCTTTCGGCCGGTGCCACCCGACGCCCGAGCGCGGCGTGCAGCAGCATGCCCATCCACAGGCGCAGCAGCCCGCCCTGCGCCCGCAGCTGCGCGGGCGGCAGCACCAGGTAGATGGTCATCGGAACGCCGGCCGCGAAGTCCTTGAGCGAGATGCTCGACGGCCCGTTGCACGCCCGCCCCACCGCCGGACTCGACAGCCCGCCGACCATGCCCTGCGCCATCATCACGCTCGAGTTGAAGCACTCGACGCTGCCGGTGAGGAACGACGTGGCTGCCAGGCGCAGGTCGGGATTGGTCGAATCGAGCAGGGTGCGTCCCCGGCTCCGCAGGTCGGGAGGGCTGAGCTCGAAGTACGAGAGCCAGCCGCCGAGCCCGCCTTCGCGCCGCTTGGCGTCCGTGGACGCGAGCAGGAGCGTGCCGGCCAGCAGTTCGTGGGCGCGCTCGTACCACCAGGCATTGCGCTCGACCCGCGTGTGGCGGGGGAGCAACAGCTCGGTGATCATCGCCGCGTCCTCCCACGTCGCGTTGTCCGGGCCCGCCAGCAGGTCCATCGGATTGAGGCGGTCCGTGCGCGGTCCGGTGATACCGAAGGGATCGATCACGTGCACCCGCTGGCCCATCTCGCGACGGAGCCGGGCGGTGACCGAGAAATTTTCTCCCTTCGGGTCGATCACCACCGCCGAGCCCGGGTGCGACAGCAGCGCCGGGATCACCGCGCCCACGCCCTTGCCCGCGCCGGTGGGCGCGATGGTGATCAGGTGGCCCTCGCCCCGCTGCAGCACCGGCTCCGCGGCCCGACGCGAGCCCGCGCTGGCGACCCGATGCCCGGTCCAGCCCAACAGCAGGCCGTCGAACGCCGGCCCACGCGTGGGCGCGAGCGCAGGCAGTTCCGGCGTCGGCTCCCACAGCGAGGCCACCTTGGCCTCCCGCGGCTTGGCATCGGCCAGCTTGCGCATCAGGTCCAGGACCTCTTCGCGCGGCGCCAGCGGCAGCCGGGTCTTGAGGTTGTGCACGTCCTCCACCAGCCCCTTGATCAAGGGCAAGGTGCTGCGATGCAGGCGAAGCCCGGGCCGATGGACGCGACCGTCCAGAATGCCCTCGGTGATCCATTCGGCCATGCGCCGGTCGCCCTTGGGCGGGCGGCTGTCGATGTGGACCTTGAGTCGGATGAAATGGCGCGGCAGCACCACGCCGATCTTGTCGGCCAGGGCGATGCCCTGAAGGGCATTGCAGATCTGTCCGGTCGGCAGGCGCAGGCCCGACGCAATGCCGGCCTGCAGTTCCGTCACGGAAAGCAGGTCAGGCGCCGCCCAGGCGTGGGCGTCGTGGCCCAATCCCTGCTGGAACCACGCCGGCTCGTCCGGCGGCAACTCGTAGCGGAGCGCCCGGGCAGGCGGCGTCCAAAGCAAGGGGCGCCGCCCTTCGTTGCAGGCTTCAACCAAGGCTTCCAGCGCATCGATCTCCCCGTTCTGGATGTTCCAGGACAAGAGACGGTTCGCGCGCCAGACATGGCGCCGCCGGATGCGAGGCGACTTGTCGAGCAGGGCCATGCCGGCGCTCAGGCCATCGAGCATGCGCGGGGGACTCGGCGCTTGGCGCACCGAGGTGTGGATCAAGGCAGACAGACGCATTCATGCACTCCTTGGACAGGAGGCACCCACGATCACGTCGCCCAACCCGAGGGGCTGGGTGAAGATCGGTCAGCGGGGGTGTCGTTCGCTACCGGTCATCTTCGCCGGCAGCTGAGCTCCTCGTTGGCGGCACATGCATAGGCCGCGCTGGCAGAGGCGAGAGAAGGTGACCGGCGGTAGATGCGTTCTTCCACAGCGTGACCTCCTCGACGACAGCGCAGAGTAAAAGGCACTGAGGGTGAAGGCTTGCTTAACGAAAACAAATGCTGCAAGTTTCGCTGAAGGGCGATGCGACGGCCCCGGTTGGACAAGGGGAAGCTAGTGACCGGTCGCCGTGTTGTCCCAGTCATCGCTGGCCTGGTGCTGCTGGCGCTCCTGCAGGGATGCGGGGGCTCGCCGGAGCCGGCAAGTGTCGCCGCAGCCACTCCGCAGCCGCAGGCCCCGGAAGCATCAGTGCTTGGGTCGGTCCCCCTCGAGGAGGCGTCTGCGCCTGAGGCGGCACCAGGCGGGCAATCCGAGGTACTTCGCCCGGACAGGGACGGTGATCGGCTTTTCGCTCTGGTGTTTGGCAATGGTGCCTACCGCCACGGCGATGCGCTCAGCTCGCCCGCGAAGGATGCCGCGTTGATGGCGAGCGCCTTGCGGTCACGGGGATACCACGTGCTGTTGGGCCTGGACCGTGACTTCGCCGGAATGCAGCACGACCTTCAGGCTTTCGACGAGATGTCCGAGGGTGCACAGGTTCGTGTGCTTTATTTCGCCGGGCACGGTTTCGAGTTCGACAACGCCAATTACCTGCTGCCGGTGGACTCGCCTGCCAACGTCGCGGAACTCAGTCGACTGGATGTCCGGGTCAACGCCCTGCGGCTGGACGCGCTGACCTGGGAGCTGGAGCAGGGAGCGGAGACGCTGATCGCCATCATCGACGCGTGCCGCGTACTGCCCTCGCGCGGCGCGGCGCAAGGCCTCACTATGGCCGCCGAGCAGGCGCCCAAGGGCACGATCATCGCCTACGCCACGTCGCCCGGGCAGGTGGCCATGGACAGCCTGCGGTCCTACGGCGTCGAGGAGGACCATTCCCCCTACACCTACTACCTCGCCAGCGCCTTGGTGTCCGCCGAGAACGTCACTTGGGACCAGGCGCTGATGTCCGCGAGCAACATCGTCGTGCAGCAGACCGGCGGTGAGCAGAAGCCGTGGATGAACACCCAGGTCAATGCGTTTCCAAAGATCGGCCAAGAGCTATCGAAGGCGTCTGCACGCAAGCCCGGCAGCATCGATGTGATGGGGTTTGGCGTTTCCCCCAGCCGTGCGGCGGCCGGCGCGTTCTGGGCTAGGGAGTCCATCGCCGCGGAGCGCCTCGAGCGCGACGGCAACACCAGCGACGACGACCTGATGGACCGCGCCCGCCAGGGCGACAGCCGGGCCGCGGTCGCCCTGGCGTCGCGCTGGTGGGACACGCCGGACCGCAAGGCCGCACTGACCGGCCTCCTCGAGCCTGCGGCGGAGCGCGGGCATGCCATGGCGCAGATTGACCTGGGGTCGCACCTGTACCGGTCCCGAGCCAAGGACTCCCAGGGTCGTTCCGCCAATTACTGGTGGCAACTCGCCAGCGCCCAAGGCGTGGGCGAGGCCCGCGCAAAGCTCGCCATGAGCAATCCCTCGGAGTCGCTCAACGCTGAGGAGTATGCGCGGGGTCTGATGGAGACCTTCGAGGCGTTCCAATCGCAAATGCCATCCGCCACGAACAAACCTTCAGAAGGAGACGATTGATCATGGCAGCACGCACGAAAGGATTCTGGATGCTCGTGGTGGTCGCCATGGCGATGGCGGTGGGCATTGCTGTCTACTACTTCAACTCACAGGAACAAACGGCATCGCCGGAAGCCGGTGCGACCAACGCAGTTCAGTATGAGTTCGTATGGCGGGACGGCGACGTTAGGGGAGTGGATTTACCCTCGAAGGTAAGAGTGCCCACGACCGGGAAGGTCGTGCCGATCCATCTTGTTCAGGACATGGTGAGCCAGAACGGCGAGGGCAAGATCGAGTTCCTGCAGCGCGTGCGCCAAGTGATGGTCTCCTATTCGGAGAAACATTCGCACGAAGCCTGCGGCGAGATCTGTTCGGATGGAGCCACAAACTCCATCCGAATCACCACCAATGCCGCCGTCACCCGCTGCGCCGTGGCGCCCATCTGCATGAGCGGCCAGGAGACGACCCTGGAGTCCATCCACAGCCATTGCCCATCGAGTGGGCATCTCAAGGCGACGCTCGCGGACGAGTATCTTTCGGAAGGTGTCATAAGGAAGGGTATGAGGCCTGCTCGGTGTGACACGGAGAGGTTCTCATCAATGGACCTGGATGGTCGCAGGCCCGGCTGGTTGGCCGGGCGCGGGGCGCTTCTTCAGCATGATGGGCCGGCGAGGATCACGCGCCACCAGCTGTTTCCGGCAGGCGAGTAATTAGCGGAACGGTAGGACGTGGCAGCGAACTGAGTTGTGTCGCCGACGGTTCAGCTGACCATTTTTCACGGTGCCGGGGAGCTTGGGGGGGCAGGGCCATCAGTTCGACACGAGCAAGCAGTGCACTCGTTTGAGTTTCATCGGAAAAATTCAATCTGGGAATATTCTGCGGTGCACCCCCGTAACTCAGACGCTAGAGAGGATGTCGAAAAAAATTAGAGAACCAGCTGATGCCGATCGGAAGAAAGACTAGATCGGTATCATTTTCATTACAACGCCTGACTGGTTTCCGTCGTGCTGTGCGGAATCAATCTGCCGCACATCATCATCACGATCTAATAAAAGGGAGTGAAAACGTGACCGCGCCGGAACATTCCACGACTAAGAATGCAGAAGCCAGGGCACAGACTTCCCGACACCACCAGCGTGGAGACGAAGAAACGAAGCTGGATCTCTGGGTGGGAAGGAAGCCCGTCGGCACCTTTTTGCTTGTCGCCACAGTCTCTGCTGGTCTGTTCGTAGTCATGTACTGGTTAATCGGCTCGTACCGGATTGGCGGATTCAGGCTTGACGACACGGTGACGAACTACGTTGGGAGCTTGGTCACTACCGTAGTTGCTCTAGCGGGCTCTTTGGTCTCTGTCATGTTGGCGCGCTTGGCACTCAAGCTGGGGCGTGAAGCCAAAAGTGCGGCCGAAAAGGCAAACGTGATCCAAGATCAAATGCGCGATCTGACTGATCGGCAGGGTAAGGAAGCGAGCATTGCAGCGGAAAAGGCAAATATAATCCAGGAGCAGATGCGTGAGCTAACGGAGCGCTTGGGAAAAGAATCCAAGGCTGAGGCCGCTCGAGCCAACGACATTCAGGACCAGATGCGCGACCTGACGGGTCGGCAGGGTAAGGAAGCGAGCATTGCAGCGGACAAGGCACATTTAATCCAGGAGCAGATGCGTGAGCTGACAGAGCGCTTGGGAAAGGAATCCAAGGCTGAGGCCACTCGAGCCAACGAGATTCAGGACCAGATGCGGAAGTTCGATGATCCGCGTCTCAAGGAGACGCGAGAAGGGCACAAGTCTGCTGCGTCACTGGATCTTTTGGGCACCCTACTTTGCGTCTATGCCTCCGAGACATTCGCGTCAGCACCAACAACTCGACCAGTCGAGGCGATTCGCCATACCTATAAGCGCGGCAATGACCTTGTCTCTGATCCGGCACTGTATCGGTACTGCACACAGCTGATGGGTGCTGCAGAGACCGCAAATCGATTCGCATCCATGCAGGCCAGGATCTACGAGTCTGCCAGGATGCTTGGCGGAGACGGAGAGTCGGGCCGTAATGATGGAATCGCGACGGCACGCAACGCAGAGTTGATCGGTGTCAAAATCGCTGGCCTGTTCCGCACCCTAGAGCAGAAGAAGCAGGCCGTTCTCGCGGATCCGAATCACGTATTGCATCAGTTGGCACTTGATCTGGAGTGGAAAAATCAAGCGAACAGTATTTCCGGCTGTGAAACCACTGCCCGCTCATACTTTACTGATGAACATTCGCAGATGAGCATGCTTCATGAAGGTGCTGGAAATGAGGTGCATAAAAATGCCGGCTGGACTTCTGTCGATTCCTTGCTCGAGAAGGGAGCTAGGTCCGTCGTCCATGTCCTTGAATCAGACCTCGATGATTTGATTCAGGCAGTGAAGCGACTGACTGATCTGGATGGTGTGATGATCCATGAGGACCTTTGGCGTTACGCGTCGGCATGCAACGAAGGCATGACCGGCTCCGTTGCAGACTTGGTTGTCGCGCGCTGGGACTCCACCTTGAAACATGAGCCAGCATGGGTTGTCGAGCGCCAGCTGGATTGGACTCGTGAAAGTGTCGAGCAAACTGAGTTTGGCCTCGAATCGACGACGCTGCGGGACAAGGCAACGTTTCTCGCGAAGAATCCAGCCGTTGATCGTGCAGTCACTGTCGCACTGCGGGACTTGAAGTTCTTGCGTGAAATGAATGTGCAGGACATTTCGGACGAAAGCGTGGGCCGCGAAGGCACTGGTGACACCGGTATCGACAAGGATGTGGCGCGCGACGACGGACGTCTAGCTGCGCGGTCGGCGAAGCGGCTCCGTTACATTCACGCAGCGATAGAGCAACTTAGGGAAGACCATGCCTGGAAGGGAGCTGTATTGGTTTCTGATAGGAATCCCTACTGGGGGCTGGGCCAAGATGACGCGGACAGGGCGATCGTTGTGATCCGGCCGCACTTTGCCCGGATTGATATGGCCGTGCCCGGATCTGAATGGGAAAAGCAGAACCAATGGTTTGAGGAAGTCATCTCCGCCTACAGCAACTACCGCTGGCATGTTGCGAGGTCCTGATGGGCTTCAAACCGCACAAGAGAAACGAGATAGAGCAGGCTATCCGGGCGGGGCTGATTGCTCTGGAGCGGGGTAGTCGAATCATCGGCATTGATGATTGGGCGCAAGCGCGAAAAGTCCACCGACAGCCTCCAACCCAAGACGAGCGGAAGCAATTGAAGTTGGTCTCGGTTAGCGACGAGGTGGTCAGAAAGGTGGCTGACGAAAGATCAAAATCGCGCACTGCGCTGCAAGGCGCAGTTAGACGTTGGGTTCGTCTTTCAGCATTTTCTAGCCCAAGTGAATGACGCGATTGCGAACGACGGCCCCCGGCTAAGAGTAGCCGTCCCAGGGAGGCTCCATGCTGGGATCAGGGAAGCGTTGGGAAGAGGTTGTCCTCGCTCACGGCCCGGGAGCGCTGAGGTCCCATGATTGGCTTTTTACCGGCCACCACGACATATGCGGAGACGATTGAATGCAGACTAGAGTTGGCTACTTGGCTTCCCTGATTGTGGCGACGACAATCCTTATTGGTTGTGGAAAGCAGTATGGATCAATGTCGCTGAGCGATATTGAAGAGACTCCGTTTGTGCAGACGTGTCTCCATTACTGGAACTCCAAGGAGATGATTGGGTTGCCGACTCTCACCGGCGGTGATGCAGTGGACAATTGCTCATGCGTATTCTTGTGGGGAGTGGCACAAAGAGAGCCGACGCTGTCTGCTGAAGACTATGAAAAGAAAGATTGGGACCCCGTAAAAATGTTCTGTCTCGACGGGAAGCTGCCGCCGTCGGCGCGGATTATCTCGGGATTGGAAGAGCGGCAAGCTTCGATTGGTCCGAGGGCGGAACGGGATCGCCAGGAAGCCATTGTGAGAGATGCCGCGGCGGTAGTTGCCCGCATGTCCATTGCCGACTTGGAAAGGGCAACTCTGGCCTCCCTCGAGAAGGATCAATGGTGTACGCCGGCCGGTGACAACCACGTCGAGTATCTTCATGAGCTAGTGAAGCGCAACGTCCCAAACGCCGAGAAGGTACTTGCAAGTCACGTCCCTCGTGTCCTAGATGCTCTTCGGGAAGCAATCATTTTCCAAGATGCAGCAGAAGCTAGGCGATTAGTGAAACTGCTTCCGAGCAATCTTGCCCCTAAAGAGACTGACGAACTGGTGGCCATTTCAGAAAGTCAGAATCCGGATGCACCTGTTCCCTCGCGAAAGCGGATCGCGTACTGCATGGGCGAATAGACGTCGGCATTGCAGAATCGAAGGTGTCGGACCGAAGCACGGATTGTGCTGGGATCATGTGGACAACTTTGTCGGCCCACTCGTGATGGTGTCAGTCTCGCCTTCCAAGAACCCTGAGTGGCACAGAATTACCACAGTAAGGTGTCACAGGCCGCCTGGGACGCACCTTGATGCCAAGCCTCAGCCACAAAAAAGCCCACAAATCTGCGGGCTTAGTAGTGGTGGCTATAGGTGGACTCGAACCACCGACCTCAGCATTATGAGTGCCGCGCTCTAACCGGCTGAGCTACATAGCCACATGGTGCAACAACCTGTCCATTGCAGACAGATCGCGAATTTTGGGCTACCGGCCCCCTCCTGTCAATCCAGCGCCTCCGCCGCCCGCCCCGCTTGTGGCCCTTCACGCCCCTGTGGCAGTCTGGCCCCAGTAGATTTTTGGAGTCCGATCGTGGTCGATCCGGACGGGTATCGCCCCAATGTGGGCATCGTGCTGATGCACGGCGACGGGCGGTTGTTCTGGGCCAGGCGGGTCAACCGGGACGGTTGGCAGTTTCCGCAGGGCGGCATGAACACCGACGAGACGCCGCTGGAGGCGATGTTCCGCGAATTGCGTGAAGAAACCGGGCTGCTGCCCGAACACGTGGCTGTGCTCGGCTCCACGCCGGGCTGGCTGCGCTACCGGCTGCCGCGCCGCTGCGTGCGCCGGGGCAACCGGCCGGTGTGCATCGGCCAGAAGCAGGTGTGGTTCCTGCTGCGGATGACCTGCGAGGAACACGAGGTCAAGCTCGACCTCACCGACAAGCCCGAATTCGACAGCTGGCGCTGGGTGGACTTCTGGTACCCGGCCGAACACGTGGTCAGCTTCAAGCGCGAGGTTTACGTGCGGGCGCTGCACCACCTGGCGCCGCACGCCCGCGCCGTGGCCGGGGAGGGCGCGGTGCCGCCGCCCGCCGAGTCGGTGCAGGCCGTGATGGCGGTGCCGGTGCCGGCGAAGGCCCGGCGCTGAGGTAGTTGACAATCATTCGCATTCACGGTGTAATGCGAACCGTTCCCATTCCCAATGGACCGGCCGCCGCCATGTACGTCTGCATCTGCCACGGAGTCACCGATCAGGACATTCGCCAGGCAGCGGACGCCGGCTGCGCCTCGCTGACCGAACTGACCATGCGCACCGGCCTGGGCAGCGGCTGCGGCACCTGCGGCGACATGGCCGGTGAACTGCTGGCGCAAGCGCGCGCTGCGCGGGCCTTCCCGCTGCAGGTGTTCGCGGTCGCGGCCTGAGGGCTGTCGGGCCGGCAGGCCTCCTGCGCCAAGTCCGGCTGCCCCCGGCGCCCGCGTGCACAACGCGAACGAAAGCGATTCCCGTTTCCACATGCGTCCGGCGATGTCGGTACGCTGCACGCTCACCCACGGAATCGGAGGCCAGCCATGAAAGGCGACCCCAAGGTCATCGCGCACCTCAACAAGGCGCTGTTCAACGAGCTGATTGCCATCAACCAGTATTTCCTGCACGCCCGCATGTTCAAGAACTGGGGCCTGAAGGAGCTTGGCGAGCACGAGTACAAGGAATCGATCGACGAGATGAAGCACGCCGATCTTCTGATCGAGCGCATCCTCTTCCTCGACGGCCTTCCCAACCTGCAGAACCTGGGCAAGCTGTTCATCGGCCAAAGCCCGCGTGAAGCGCTGGAATGCGACCTCAAGCTTGAACACCAGGCGCTGCCCGACCTCAAGGCCGGCATCGTCGACTGCGAGCTGGTGGGCGACTTTGTTTCCCGCAAGCTGCTCACCGACATCCTCGAGTCCGAAGAAGAGCACGTGGACTGGCTCGAAACCCAGCTGGCCCTGATGGACCGCCTGGGCGAGCAGAACTACCTGCAGACCAAGATCAACAGCTGAAAAAAGAACGGGGTCAGGTTCACTTGTCCGCAGCGCG
>NZ_JAIBFH010000051.1 GCF_019459675.1 Arenimonas sp. | reverse complement strand
TGGTCGGCCGGTACCTGCCGAGCCTTATTCCTTGACCGCGCGCGGACGCACCTGGACGTGCACTTCGGCCAGCTGCTCGTCCGGGATCGGCGACGGGGCGCCGGTCATCAGGCACTGCGCGCCGGTGGTCTTCGGGAACGGGATGACGTCGCGGATCGACTCGGTGCCGGCCATCAGCGCGGCGATACGGTCGATGCCGAAGGCGATGCCACCGTGCGGCGGCGCGCCGAAACGCAGCGCATCGAGCAGGAAGCCGAACTTGCCCTCGGCCTCTTCGGCACCAATGCCCAGCAGCTCGAACACCGCGCTCTGCATGTCCGAGCGGTGGATACGGATCGAGCCACCGCCGATCTCGTTGCCGTTGAGCACCATGTCATAGCTACGCGACACGGCGGTCTTTTCATTCGCGTGCAGGTCGGCAATGTCGTCCACCGCCGGGGCGGTGAAGGGGTGATGCAGGGCGACGTAGCGCTGGGCTTCGTCGTCGTACTCGAACATCGGGAAATCGGTGACCCACAGCGGTGCCCAGCCGGCGGCGACCAGGTTGAAGTCCTTGCCGGCCTTCAGGCGCAGGGCGCCCATGAAGTCGGAGACCTTGTTGTAGCCACCGGCGCCGAAGAACACGATGTCCCCGTTACCGGCACCGACATGGGCGACCAGCGCGGCGAAGGCGTCTTCGCTGAAGAACTTGGCGATCGGCGAACTGACTTCGCCGCTCTCGCTGATCTTGATGTAAGCCAGGCCCTTGGCGCCGTACTTGGCGGCGTGCGCGGCGTATTCGTCGATCTGCTTGCGCGACAGGCTGGCGCCGCCCGGGATGCGCAGCGCGGCCACGCGGCCATCGGCATCGTTGGCGGCCGCGGTGAACACCGGGAACTCGCTGGTCTTGACCAGTTCGGCCACGTCCACCAGCTCCAGCGCGATGCGCAGGTCCGGCTTGTCCGAACCAAAGCGACGCATCGCCTCGGCCCAGGTCATGCGCGGGAAGCTGGCGGCCAGCTCCACGTCCACCACTTCCTTGAAGATGGCGCGGATCATGGTTTCCACGAAGTCCTGCACATCGCGCTCGCGCACGAAGGCGAACTCCATGTCCAGCTGGGTGAATTCCAGCTGGCGGTCGGCACGCAGGGCTTCATCGCGGAAGCAGCGCGCGATCTGGTAGTAGCGGTCGAAGCCGGCCACCATCAGGATCTGCTTGAACAGCTGCGGGCTCTGCGGCAGGGCGTAGAACTCGCCCGGGTGCATGCGCGCCGGCACCAGGAAGTCGCGCGCGCCCTCGGGCGTGGCCTTGGTGAGGATGGGGGTTTCGATGTCCTGGAATCCGCGGGCGTCGAGGTAACGGCGCAGCGCCTGCACCAGCTTGATGCGCGTGCGCATCATCTTCTGCATCTCGGGGCGGCGCAGGTCGAGGTAGCGGTACTTCAGGCGCGATTCCTCGCCCGGGTTCTCATGGGCGTGGAACGGCAGCGGCTCGGCCTTGTTCAACACCTCAATCACGGTGGCCAGCACTTCGACCTGGCCGGTGCGGATCTTGTCGTTCACCGAATGCCGCGCGCGCACCACGCCGGTGATGCGCAGGCAGTCCTCGTAGCCCACGTTCGCCGCAGCGGCCACCACGGCGGCGTTGCCGGCGTGGTCGGATTGCTCGGCCACCACCTGCACGATGCCCTCATGGTCACGCAGGTCAATGAAGCAAAGGCCACCCAGGTCGCGGGCAACGTCGGCCCAGCCGCAAAGGGTGATGGTCTGGCCGATCATGGACTCGTCCACGAGGCCACAGAAATGGGTGCGCATGCTTGCTCCGGGGGAAGAACGCCGTGCCCCGGACGGGGCGACGGAAACCTTTGAATTTTAAGGCCCCGCGGGGGGTGCGGGCAAATGGGAACGGTTCAGCGGGGCTTGCCGGCGTAGATATATAGTCGGTTTGCGGGCCCGACCCCGTCCAAAGTCCTTCAAGGAGATTCCCATGTACAGGCTTCTACTGGCAGCATCGCTTGCCATCGGCTTGGTTGCGACGGCCCCGGTGGCGCAAGCGCAGCCCAAGGCGCAGTCGGGCACCCGTTCCTATGCTCCCGAAGACCTGCGCCAGCTCGCCCCGCGCGACCGCATCCGGGTGCTGGAAACCGAGTACGAAGAACAGTCCAACGGCCGCCGCCTGCCCTCGGACCAGCGCGACTTCTACCTGGCGCAGATCAACTCCGGCTGGACCTTCAGCCGCATCAAGACCGACATCGCCCAGTCCCTGCGCGGAAACAGCGGCGGCTGGAATGGCGGCAACAACGGCGGCAACAACGGTTACCCCGGCAACAGTGGCGGTGGCCGCGCGGTGCTCTGCGAAAGCATCAAGGAGCGCTACCGCGAGTGCGTCACCAACTTCCGCAGCCGCGCCGAGCTTTCGCGCACCCTCTCGCGCGACACCTGCCGCGAGAACTACAGCTGGGGCCAGCGCCGCGGCACCGTCTGGGTCAGCCGTGGCTGCCGCGCGGAGTTCGTCGAGTCGCGCTCGGGCTGGGGCCCGGGTCGTCCGGAGAACAACTACAACGTCACCTGCAGCAGTGAAGACAACCGCTACCGCACCTGCGCCTGGCAGAGCCGCTTCGGCCGTCCGTACCTGATCGAGAACCTCTCCGACACCCAGTGCGTCCAGGGTCGCAACTGGGGTTACACCAACAGCAACTCGATCTGGGTTGATCGCGGCTGCCGTGGCCGGTTCGCCCCGCGCAACTGAGCAGGCCCACGCGGGCGTTGCAAAGGAAAAGGCCGCCCCAGGGCGGCCTTTTTCGTTTCAGTCCGGGGCGGCTTCCGAACCCCAGGGCGCCGGCGGCGGCGCTATCGGCTTGGTGAGGTCGAACTCGACCTGGAACAGCCGGCCTCCCGGCCGCGAGAGCTCGTAGACGAACTGCCTGCCGGGCTCGATCTCCATCGCCCAGGTATTGACCACCGACGCCGTCAGCCCGAGGCGCTCGAACATGGCAATCGATTCGGCGTCCACGGGGAACGCCTGGCGAACGGCCGTGCCCGCCTCGGCGGTGTCGCCGCCGTACATCGTCGATTCGTCCGGCGTGCCGTCTTCGTGCCGGTGGTCGTGCTTGAGCCGCAGGCCGCCGGGGGTGCGGGTCAGCACCCAGGTGCGCGAGCGGTCGTCGCCGACGTGGAACGGAACCTTGACCTCACCCTCGCGGCACTCACGCACGTGCATCACCAGCGCCTTCCCGGCGAAGGCGTTGTCGGGGGACTCGGGCACGTCCACCCGCACCTTGCCGGCGAAGGCCTGGCCGCAGTGGCTGGCCATGGCGGCCATGAAGGCGTCCACCGGCGCCAGCGCGGCCTGGTCGATAGCCGGGGGCGCCAACGGCTCGGGCAGGCCCAGCGCGGCCGGGGCCGATGCTTCGGAAGGCGTGGTCTGCTGGCCCGCGCAAGCGGCGAGCAGGAGGGCGGAGGCGAGCAGGCTCGCCGCGGGCAGGAGGGTTTTCATGCCCCGACCCTACCGCGCCCGGGAAGCGGGCGGCAACCTGGCCGCGGTCAGCCGGAGGGCGTGGACTTGGGTTCGGACGGCTTGACGGGCGGGCTGGCGGCTGGTTTGGCCGCGGGCTCCGTCTTGGCCGCCGGCTCGGGCCTGGCTTCGGGTTTGGCGGCGCCGCCTTCGGCCAGGTTGCGCTTCTTGTCGCCGTCCTTCTTGAAGTCGGTTTCGTACCAGCCGGCGCCGGCAAGCCGGAAGCTGGGCGCGGTCAGCTGGCGACGCACTTGGGCCTGGCCACAGGCCGGGCAAACGGTGGGGTCGGCGTCGGAGAGTTTCTGCAGGCGGTCGAACCGGTGGCCACAGGCGTCGCACTCGAAAGCATAGATGGGCATGGCGAAAGACAGGACTCGTGCGGCCCGGGGCCGAATGGCTGAATTAGCTGCTATCGCGGCCTCCAGTTCAAGCCCGGCGCCCTGCCGCAGACCTCGCAAGCAACTGATTATTGGTAAATTTTCCATTCAGATCAACGTGTTACAATATCGCACTGCTAACTGTTGGCTGATTGAATGATTTCCAAGCTTCTGCCTCTGTCCGCCCTGCTGGCGGGCGTGGCGCTGCTGCTCATGGGCAGCGGGCTGCTGGGCACCCTGCTGGCGGTGCGCGGCGGGCTGGAAGGTTTCGACGAGCGCACCCTGGGCCTGGTGATGTCGGGCTACTTCGCCGGCTTCTTCCTGGGCACGTTCGCGGCGCCGCCGCTGATCCGGCGCATTGGCCACGTCCGCGCCTTCGCGTTCTACACCGGCGTTTGCGCCATCGCGGTGCTGCTGCACCCGCTGTGGGTCGATCCCGTGGTCTGGTTCGGCCTGCGCCTGGTCACCGGCGCGGCGCTGGTGGGCCTGTACACCGTGATCGAGAGCTGGCTCAACGCCCAGCCTGAGCGCGAACACCGCAGCCGCGTCTTCGCCGTCTACATGGCCGTGAACCTCGCAGCGCTGGCCGCCGGACAGCTGTTGCTGGGCCTGGGCGTGGACCGGGGCTTCGCCTTGTTCAGCCTGGTGGCGATCCTGGTCTGCGCCGCGGCCCTCCCGGTCACGCTGACGCGGTTGGCCCAGCCCAGCTTCCCGGCCACGCCCCGGCTCGGCCTGGCGCGGCTTTACCGCACGGCACCCGCCGCAGCAGCCAGCGCGGGGCTTTCGGGTCTGGCGATGGGCGCGTTCTGGGGCCTGGGACCCACCTATGCCGGGCAGATCGGGCTGGGCCGGGACGGCATCGCCTACTTCATGGTGGCGACCATCCTGGGCGGCGCGCTGCTGCAGTGGCCCCTGGGCCGCTGGTCAGACCGGATGGACCGCCGCATCGGGCTGATGCTGGCCTGCGCCGCCGCGGCCGCGCTGTCCCTGCTGGCGGTGCCGGCTGCCGGCTGGGGGCATTGGGCGGTTTACGCGACCTTCTTCGCCTACGGCGGCGTGGCGTTCTCCATCTACCCCTTGGCGGTGGCGCACATGCTCGACACCCTTCCCGGCGACGAACTGCTGGCGGGCTGCAGCAGCCTGCTGCTGGTGCACGGCATCGGCGCCGCGATCGGGCCGGCGCTGGCCGGCGCGCTGATGTCGCGCCACGGCGCCAGCGCCCTGCCCGCCTTTTTCGCCGCCGTGCTGGGCCTGTTGGTGCTCTACCTGGCCAGCCGCCTGGCCTTCCACCGTCGCGCGCGCATGGCGCCGACCCCGTTCCACCCGATGTTGCGCACCACGCCCGGAGTCCTGGCGCTGCTGCCCGAAACCCAGACCCAACCCCTTCGCAAGGATAACCATTGAGCACCCAGACAGCCCTTCGCCCCACCGAACTCGCGTCTCCCGCACGCTTCGTCCTGGCCACCGACCTGGACGGCACCTTCCTTGCCGGCGACGCCGACCAGCGCCAGCAGCTCTATCGCCTGGTGGCACGCCACCCGGACATCCACCTGGTCTGGATCACCGGCCGCGGCCTGGAGGCCGTGATGCCCCTGCTGGCCGACCCCTCGCTGCCGCGCCCGGACTACGTGGTCTGCGACGTCGGGGCTACGGTGGTGGACGGCCGCACGCTGCAGCCCCTGCAGCCCCTGCAGTCCCACATCGACGCCCGCTGGCCGGGCGAACGCCCGGTGGCCGAGGCCATGCGCGAGTTCACCGCGCTGCGTCGCCAGGACGTGCCGCAGGAACGCCGTTGCTCGTACTTCTGCGAGCCCGGTGAACTCGAGCCGCAGCGCGCAGGCATTGAAGCCGCCGCGCGCGCGCTGGACTGCGCCGCGCTCTATTCGGCCGACCTCTACCTGGACATCCTGCCGCCGCGCACCGACAAAGGTCGCACCCTGCAGGCCCTGGCCGAGCAGCTGGGCATCCCTGGCGAGCGCATCCTGGTCGCCGGCGACACGCTCAACGACCTGTCCATGTACGTCGCCGGTTTCCAGGGCGTGTGCGTGGGCGACTCCGAAACCGCGCTGCTTGAAGCCACGGCCAGCCTGGACCACGTGCTGCATGCGAAGGCCACCGGCTGCGGCGGCATCCTGGAAGCGATCGAACACTTCGACCTGCTGGCCGTGGACGACCCGCATCGCGCCGAGCCCGAGGCCAACCGAACCGGCAACGCTTCGCTGGTGATGGTCTACCACCGCTTGCCTTACGAGGAGTTCATCGAGGACGGACAGCTGCAGCGGCGCCGGCCCAGCTCACCCAACGGCATCATCCCGAGTCTGTTGAGCTTCTTCGCCGGCGGCCAGGACGGCTCCTGGGTGGCCTGGAGCGTCGACGACCAGAAACACGGCGAGTTCGAAACGCACACCCCGGTGGATTCCGAGCTGTACCCACATCTCACCGCCGTACGCGTGCCGCTGAGCAAGGCCGAGGTGGACGCCTTCTACAAGCGCTTTTCCAAGGAAGCCTTCTGGCCGATGCTGCACACGTTCTGGGAGCGCGCGCGCTTCCGCGAAGAGGACTGGAAAGTCTTTCTGCGTGTCAACCGGCGCTTCGCCGAAGCCGTGGCCGCCGAAGCGGCGCCGGGCGCCACGGTCTGGCTGCACGACTACAACCTGTGGATGGTGCCGGGCCGCCTGCGCGAGCTGCGCCCCGACCTCAGGATCGCCTTCTTCCACCACACGTACTTCCCGTCCGCCGACATCTTCAACGTGGTGCCGTGGCGCCGCGAGATCATCGGCAGCCTGCTCAGCTGCGACTACATCGGCTTCCACATCCCGCGCCAGGTGGAAAACTTCGTGGACGTGGTGCGCGGCGCGATGCCGGCGCAGGTGCTGGCGCGCGAGTCGTGCGCGCCGCGCTTCCTCACCTACGGCTGCGCGGTGGGCATGGACGTGATGACCACGCGCATCGGCGTGGGCGGCCGCGAGGTCGGGCTGGGCGCGCATCCGGTGGGCACCGACCTGGGACGCATCCGCGGGCTGCTGGCCACGCCGTCGGTGCGCAACAACATGGAAAAGCTGCGCCGGGAAATCAGCCCGCGCAAGCTGGTGCTGTCGATAGAGCGGCTGGACTACACCAAGGGCACGCTGGAGAAGCTGGGCGCCTTCGAGCGCCTGCTCGAGGCCCAGCCGCACCTGTTGGACAAGGTCACCCTGGTGATGATCTGCGTGCCGGCCGCGAAGGAAATGACCGTTTACCAGAAGCTGCAGACGCAGATCGAACAGGCGGTTGGCCGCATCAACGGCCGCTATTCGCGGCTGGACTGGACGCCGGTGCGCTTCTTCGCACGGCCACTGCCGTTCGAAGAGGTGGTGGCGCACTACGCGGCCGCCGACGTCATGTGGATCACGCCCCTGCGCGACGGCCTGAACCTGGTGGCGAAGGAGTTCGTGGCCACCCAGGGCATCGAGGGCGGGCGCGGCGTACTGGTGCTTTCGGAGTTCGCCGGCGCCGCCGCCGAACTCAAGGGCGCACTGCAGACCAACCCGCACGATCCGGCCGACCTGACCGCCGCGCTGGGCCAGGCGCTGGCGATGGGCCAGGACGAGGCCGAAGGTCGCCTGCGCCAGCTCTACGGCATCGTGGAGGAATACGACGTGCAGCGCTGGGGCCGCGACTTCCTGGCCGCCGTCGCCGCCAGCTGAGCCTCCGCGGAAGACCAGCGGCCGGAAGCAGCGCCAGCGCGATGGCGACGCGGCGCTGCCGAACTGCCGCAGCCTGCAGGAACTAGCGGAACGCGCCGGAGCCCACCAGGCCTAGGATGCCGATAACGATCAGGTAAATGGCGACGATGTAGGCCAGCAGGCGCGGCCGCACCAGGATGAGGATGCCGGCGATCAGGGCAATGATGGGTGCGAGGGTGAGGTGCAGGTTCATGGCGATGCTCCGTACATCGTAGTGGCCCGGATGATGCGGAAACGGCTCCGCATCGCTCCGTGCGATAGCGCACATAGCCAGCGCCCGGCTGGCCGCTGATCGAACCCGAGCCAAGCCTGGGTGTGCTGGCGAACATAACCCGACCGCTATATCTGTCAAGGTCGTGGCCATGAATGACGGCTGCCGCGCCCCTTGCCCAGCTCGGTGGAACAAAAATTTTGGTGGCACTTCGGGACAGCCCCGGCTTCGGCCGGGGCTTTTTTTTCGCGGGCACGCCACTCATCGTCGTTGCTGAAACGAAGGTAGAACATGAGCAACACGTCGCAGCTTCGCAATCCATCGGCACCGGCATCAGCGATCGGCACCGCGGTACACGCCGACGACCTGCGCACGGCGCTGGCCGAATTCCGCCAAAGCCTGGGCTCGGTGCCGCAGGATTACCAGGCCATGACCCAGGCCGAGCGCGAAGCCGCCTTCCTGCGCCTGAGCATGGCGGCCGAGGAGGCCGCGCGGATCGCCGAGCGGGCGGTGCGCGGGCTGGATGAACTGGCCGTGGCCACGCAGCGCGACCCGCTCACCGACACCCCCAACCGCACGGTCATGCTCGACCGCATGGGTACGGCCATGGCGATGGCGCGGCGACGCAAGTCTCGGCTGGCGGTGATGTTCCTGGACCTGGATCACTTCAAGCAGGTCAACGACACCCACGGCCACGCCCGCGGCGACGAGTTGCTGAAGCTGGTGGCGCGCCGGCTCGAGTCGGCGGTGCGTGACACCGACACCGTGAGCCGCTTTGGCGGCGACGAATTCCTGGTGCTGTTGTCGGAAATCTCCGAGGTCGAGGACGCCGGCCTGATCGCCGCCAAAATCCTGCAAACCCTGGCCGAGCCGCACCTGCTGGCGGATTGCGCAAGCGGGGTGCGGGCAAGCATCGGCATCAGCCTGTTTCCGGAGGACGGCAGCGAGGTGCCCGACCTGCTGGAGTCAGCCGACCAGGCGATGTACCGGGCCAAGAAGCTGCCGGGCAGCAGCTACCAGTTCCACTCCGTCCCCACCACCACCGACACCAGGGCCCTGGACGAGGTAAAGAGCGCCGAGAACGACCAGACGCTGCGCCAGGCCAACGAACGACTGGTGCTGAAGGTGCTGGCCAAGCATCCCGCGGACCCCGAGTCGGAGGCCGTCCACGGCCGGCGCGTGCGATTCCTGGCGATGGTGGCCCACGAACTGCGGCACCCGCTGGCGCCGATCCGCAGCGTGGCCGAGCTGATCCAGCGCGCCGCCCGCGACGAAGACCAGCTCACCCGGATGCGCCACGTCATCGACAGCCAGGTCTTCCACATGGCCCGGCTGGTGGATGACCTGCTGGACGATTCGCCCACGGTGGCTGGCCGGTTCCGGATGGAGCGTGAACCGATGGACCTTTTCGCCGCGCTGCGCCGGGTGACTCAGGCCTGGGAACCGGCGCTGGCGCTGAAGAACCAGAAGCTGCACCTGCGCATACCCCGGCGCGAGTGCCTGGTGGACGGCGACCCCACCCGCATCGCCCAGGCCTTCGCCAACCTGCTGGACAATGCGTCCAGGTACACGCCCGAAGGTGGCCAGATCCGCATTCTTGCGCGCCGCAGCGGCGGCGGCATCTGCGTGCGCGTTTCGGACAACGGCATCGGCATGCCCAAGGGCACCCTGGACTGCATCTTCGACCTGTTTTCGCGCGGCACGCAGGCCATGGCGGTGCACAAGGGCGGGCTGGGCATCGGCCTGGCCGTGGCGCGCGAACTGCTGGAGGCCCACGGCGGCAGCGTGTCGGCGAAAAGCGCCGGCGAGGGCCACGGCAGCCAGTTCGACGTGCTGCTTCCCGAACTGCCCTGCGCCGTCCCGATCAAGTCCTGACGCCGAGTCCGGCGCCCTGACCTGCGCTCAATCAGCCAGCGCGAGCCACTCCGACTCGAGCTCGTCTTTTTCCTTCGACAGTTCGCCCTGGCGCTGCGCCAGCTGGCCGATTTCGATGCCGCCGTCGTTGCCATAAATGGCCGGGTCGGCGAGCTGGGTCTCGACGCGCACCAGTTCTTCCTGCAGCAGCGCGATGCGCGCCTCGACCTGCTTGAGCCGCTTGGCCGCGAGATCGGCTTCGTGCTTCGTGCGCACGGGCTTGGGTGCCGGGGCGGGCGCGGCCTTGGCCGCCGCCTTGGCCGGGCGCGGCTCGTTGTTGCGGCTGCGCAGCCAGGCCGCGTATTCGTCCAGGTCGCCGTTGAAGGACTCGACCTTGCCGTCCGCCACGCGCCAGAAGGTTTCGCAGACCAGGCCGATGAGATGGCGGTCGTGCGACACCAGCACGATGGCGCCGGCGAAGTCGCTCAGCGCCTCGGCCAGCGCTTCGCGCATGTCCAGGTCGAGATGGTTGGTGGGTTCGTCGAGCAGCAGCACGTTCGGCTCGAGATAGGCGATCAGCGCCAGCGCCAGGCGGGCGCGCTCGCCACCGGAGAAACCGTCCACCGACTCGAAGGCGCGGTCGCCGACGAAATTCCAGCGGCCCAGGAAGCTGCGCAGCACCTGTTCGCCGGCGTTGGGCGCCAGCTCCTTGAGGTGCCACAGCGGGCTCTGGCCCTCGTGCAGGCTTTCGACCGTGTGCTGGGCGAAATAACCGATGCGCAGGTCCGGGTGCGCCACACGCTCGCCGGCCAGCAGCGCCAGCTCACCCACCAGTGTCTTCACCAGCGTGGACTTGCCGGCGCCGTTGGGACCCAGCAGGCCCACGCGGTCACCGGCCTCCAGGCCGAAGCCGACGTCGTTGAGGATCTTCACCGGCGCCGCCGGCGTGGCGTAGCCGGCGTCCACGTGGTTGAGGCGGATCAGCGAGTGCGGCAGGCGCGCCGGTTCGGAGAACTGGATGCGGAAGCTGCGCTCGGCGCGCACGGCTTCGGTGCCGGCCATCTTGGCCAGGCGCTTCATGCGGCTCTGGGCCAGGCGGGCCTTGCTGGCCTGGGCCTTGAAGCGATCCACGAAGCTCTGCAGATGGGCGCGTTCGGCCTGCGACTTCTCGTGGGCGATCTGCTGCTGGCGCAGGTGCTCGGCGCGCTGGCGCTCGAAGCTGGTGTAGTCGCCCACGTACAGCTTGGCCTTGCCGTCGTGCAGGTGAAGCGTGTGCGTGCTGACGCCGTCGAGGAACTCGCGGTCGTGCGAGATCATCAGCAGCGTGCCCGGGTACTTCAACAGCCAGGCCTCGAGCCACAGCACGGCGTCGAGGTCGAGGTGGTTGGTGGGTTCGTCCAGCAGCAGCAGGTCCGAGGGCATCATCAGCGCCTTGGCCAGGTTCAGGCGCACGCGCCAGCCACCGGAGAACGACGACACCGCGCGGCCGTGCGTGGCGGCCGGGAAGCCCAGGCCGTGCAGCAGGCGGCCGGCGCGCGCCGTGGCGTCGTAGCCGTTGATCTCGGCCAGGCGCTGGTGCGCGTTGGCCACCCCGTCCCAGTCCTCGGCGGCCATGGCCGCGGCTTCGGCCAGCAGGATGCCGTGCACCTCGGTGTCGCCCGACAGCACGAAATCGATGGCGGCGTCGGGCAGCGACGGAGTTTCCTGCGCCACCGAAGCGATGCGCACCTTGCCGGGCAGGTCGATGTCGCCCTGGTCGGCCTCCACCTCGCCCATCACCGCGGCGAACAGGCTGGACTTGCCGCAGCCGTTGCGGCCGATGACGCCGATGCGCCAGCCGGCGTGGAGGCTGAGGTCCACCTGCGACAGCAGCAGGCGTTCGCCGCGACGAAGGGCGAAATTTCGGAAGGCGATCATGGGGTTGGGCCGGAGGCGAGGCGTGCAGGCGAGGGCCCGCATTCTAGCAGGCCGGCGACGGCCCCGGATTTGCCCCGGGGCGACGCCAGCCGCGATACTCCAATAGCCCCCTTCCACGACGGAGCCCCGATGCCCCACGACACGCCGCTGATCGCCCTTCTCGCCGTAGGCCTGGTACTGGCCTTCGTCTTCGGTACGCTGGCGCACCGCCTGCGTCTGTCGCCGATCGTGGGCTATCTGGTGGCGGGCATCCTGGTCGGCCCGTTCACGCCCGGCTTCGTGGCCGACCCGGACCTGGCGATGGAGCTGTCGGAGATCGGCGTGATCCTGCTGATGTTCGGCGTGGGCCTGCACTTCTCGGTCGAAGACCTGATGGAAGTGAAGTGGATCGCGATCCCCGGCGCGGCGGTGCAGATCACCGTGGCCACGCTGCTGGGCTGGGGCCTGGCGTGGTGGCTGGGCTGGTCGCACCTGGAGGGCATCGTGTTTGGCCTGGCGCTGTCGGTGGCCAGCACCGTGGTGCTGCTGAGGGCGATGGAGGACCGCCGCCTGCTGGAAACCAAGCGCGGCAAGATCGCGGTGGGCTGGCTGATCGTCGAGGACCTGGTGATGGTGGTGGCGCTGGTGCTGCTGCCGGCCCTGGCCGAATCCATGGGCGCGGGCGACGCCAAGCCGGGCACGGGTTCGGTGCTGGGCTCGCTGGGCCTGACGCTGGCCAAGGTCACCGCTTTCGTGGTGCTGATGATGGTGGTGGGCAAGCGCGCCATCCCGTGGCTGCTGCAGCGCGTGGCGGGATTTGGCTCGCGCGAGCTGTTCACGCTGTCGGTGCTGGCCATCGCCCTGGGCGTGGCGTTCGGCTCGGCGAAACTGTTCGGCGTGTCGTTCGCGCTGGGCGCATTCTTCGCCGGCATGCTGCTCAACGGCGACCTGAGCCACAAGGCCGCGTCGGACTCGCTGCCGCTGCGCGACGCGTTCGCGGTGCTGTTCTTCGTGTCGGTCGGCATGCTGTTCGACCCGATGATCCTGGTGGAACAGCCGCTGCCGGTGCTGGCCACGTTCCTGATCATTACGGTCGGCAAGTCGCTCGCGGCCTATGCCATCGTGCGGGCGTTCGGGCATCCCAACTCCACCGCGCTGACCATTTCGGCCAGCCTGGCGCAGATCGGCGAGTTCTCTTTCATCCTGGCCGGGCTGGGCGTGTCGCTGGCCATCCTGCCGCCCGAGGGTCGCGACCTGGTGCTGGCCGGCGGGCTGCTGTCCATCATTGCCAACCCGCTTATCTTCGTGGTGCTGGACCGCTGGCAGGCCAAGGCCAGCCACTCGCCCGAACCGCGCGCTGCGGAAACGCCGGGCCCGCAGAG
>NZ_JAIBFH010000050.1 GCF_019459675.1 Arenimonas sp. | reverse complement strand
GGGGGCGCCCCGCGGGGGGGGGGGGGGGGGGGGGGGGCTCAACGGGGGTGTGCCCGGGGCGCTATGGGGGGGCCCGCGGCGTGCGTGAGCGCCATCTTGCGGGCCGGGTCGGCCTCGCGCAGGCACTCATTGGCGGCGTCGAAAAGGCTTGCGGTCATTTCCTGGCCAGGCATCCGCTCAAGAAGCGCGTCGCTTGTGCTTGGCGTCGTCCGAGCGCAGGTGCTGGATGCGCTCGAAGTAGCCAGCCTCGATGCCGGTGACGTACTCGCCGCTGAAGCAGGAGCTGTCGAAGTGCTTGCCGGGGAACTTGGGGCCCGAAACCGCCGACTCCAGGTCGGCCAGGTCCTGGTAGATCAGCCAGTCGCAGCCCAGCAGCTGTTCGATCTGCGCCTCGGTGCGGTTGTGCGCCACCAGTTCGTCGGCCGAAGGCATGTCGATGCCGTAGATGTTCGGGTAGCGCACCGGCGGCGCGGCGGACGCGAGGTAGACCTTGCGGGCGCCGGCGTCACGCGCCATCTGCACGATCTGCTGGCTGGTGGTGCCGCGCACGATCGAATCGTCCACCAGCAGCACCACCCGGCCCTTGAACTCCAGCGGGATGGGGTTGAGCTTGCGGCGCACCGACTTAACCCGCTCGCCCTGCCCCGGCATGATGAAGGTGCGGCCGACGTAGCGGTTCTTGATGAAGCCTTCCCGGTATTTCACGCCCAGCACGTTGGCGATTTCCAGCGCCGCGTCGCGCGACGTGTCGGGGATCGGGATCACGGTGTCGATGCCGTGGTCCGGCCTCAGGCGCAGGATCTTTTCGCCCAGGGTCACGCCCATGCGCATGCGGGCCTTGTGCACGGAAATATTCTCGATCATCGAGTCCGGGCGGGCGAAGTAGACGAACTCGAAGATGCACGGGGCGTGCTGGCGCGGCTCGGCGCAGACTTCCGCGTAAAGCTGGCCGTCGGCCGTCACCACCACCGCTTCGCCTGGCGCGATGTCGCGCTCGCGTACGAACCCCAGGATGTCGAGCGCGACGCTTTCCGAGGCGATGGCATATTCGGTGCCCTGCACGCCCTCGCGCTTGCCCAGCACCAGCGGCCGGATGCCGTGCGGGTCGCGGAAGGCCACCAGGCCCAGGCCCAGCACCATGCTCACCACCGCATAGCCGCCGGTGCAGCGGCGGTGCACGCCGGCCACCGCGGCCACGGCGGCCTGCGGCGTCAGCGCGCCCTGCTGGGCCAGCTCGTGCGCGAATACGTTCAGCAGCACTTCCGAATCCGACTCGGTGTTGACGTTGCGCTTGTCCTGCTCGAACACCAGCCGGCGCAGCGCATCGGTGTTGATCAGGTTGCCGTTGTGGGCCAGCGCAATGCCGTAGGGCGAGTTCACGTAGAACGGCTGCGCTTCGTCCGAGCCTTCCGACCCCGCCGTGGGGTAGCGGCAGTGGCCGATGCCCACCGAACCGGTGAGCAGCGCCATCGCGCGCTCGTCGAACACTTCCTTCACCAGGCCGTTGCCCTTGTGCAGGCGGACGCGGTTGCCGTCCATGGTGGCGATGCCGGCGGCGTCCTGGCCGCGGTGCTGCAGCACCGTGAGTCCGTCGTACAGGGCCGCCGCCACGTCGGTGGCGCCGGCGATTCCGATGATGCCGCACATGATTCAGTTCTCCGGAACGGGAACGGCGGCCGCTTCGGGCGGCGCGCCAGGATCAACAGGTTCTGGCGCCAGCGGCGGCGCGCCAAACTCGATTTCTTCGGCCGCCGCGGCCGGCAGGAATTCCGCCATCCACTCGGCGCCGCGCTGCACGCTGGGCAGCAGCCGTGACTGCTGCCACCAGGCGTCCTGCGGCAGCGGCGTGAACCCCATCAGCAAGACCGCCACGCAGGCCAACACCAGGCCGCGCAGCAGGCCGAAGCCCAAACCCAGTACGCGGTCGGTGCCCGACAGACCGGTGTTGGCGATCACTTTGCCAATCAGCCAGGTCAGCAGGCCGCCGGCCAGCAGCACAGCGATGAACACGCCGGCGTAGCCCAGGAACAGGCGCGCCGACGCCTGCTCAACGCCGACCAGTTTCTGGGCGACGTCTTCGCCAAACCCCATGGAAAGCCAGAACGCCGCGATCCACACCGTCAGCGACAGCACTTCCACCACGAAGCCACGCCAAAGCCCGATGCCCATCGACACCGCCAGGATCAGCAGCAGCGCGAAGTCGGCCCAGGTCAGCATCGGCGTTGGCGGCGGGCGTGGGTCACGGATGCGGTACGACGATCGCGTCCTTCATGCCCAGCTTGCCCACCACCGATTCGCGCAGGCGGTCGGCAGAAGCGCGGTCGGCTTCCGGACCCACGCGAACGCGCCACACGGCGCCGCGGTCGGTGTCCACCCGCTGGTGGAACGCCACGAAGCCGGCGGCGCGCGCGCGGTCGCGCAGCGCGTTGGCGTCGGCTTCCGAACTCAGGGCGCCCAGCTGCACGGCGAAGC
>NZ_JAIBFH010000046.1 GCF_019459675.1 Arenimonas sp. | reverse complement strand
CTGGCGCTGGCCCTGCCGCTGGCTGCGACTGCTTTCGCGCAGGACGCCACCACCGCAGAAGATGATGAAGAAGACACCGCCGACCAGACCGCGACGCTCGACACCGTCACCGTGGTGGGTTCGCGAATCAAGCGTTCCGAGATCGAGGGCCCGTCCCCCGTCGTCGTGGTCAGCCGCGAAGACTTCGCGCGCGCAGGCTTCCGTACCGTCGGCGACGCCCTGCAGACCCTCACCCAGAACACCACCGCCAGCTTCACCGGCGACCTGGCCGTGACCGGCTTCACCCCGAACGCCCAGGTCGTGAACCTGCGCGGCCTCGGCCCGGGCTACACCCTCACCCTGATCAACGGTCGCCGTCCGGCGCAGTACCCGCAGCCGTACAACCGCGACAACAACATCGTGAACATCCGCGCCATCCCGTCGTCGATCATCGAGCGCATCGAGATCCTGACCGGCGGCGCCTCGGCCATCTACGGTTCCGACGCCATCTCCGGCGTGGTGAACGTGGTGCTGCGCGAGAACTTCGACGGCAACACCGCCCGTCTGCAGGTCGGCACGACCGAGGAAGGCGGCGGCGACAGCTTCGTGGCCGAAATCACCGGTGGCCGCACCGGCGACCGCTGGAGCGCGGTCTGGGCCCTGCAGGCCAGCTACGACGAGCCCGTCTTCGCCAGCCAGCGCGACATCCTGGCCGACACACGCAACGGACCGCTGGGTTCGATCACCAACCCGTCGCTGGCGCTCGCTGCCCTGCGCTTCAACCCGGCCAACAGCGGCATCGGCGCCAGCGTCTACTACCCGGGCCAGGCCGTCTGCGACCAGTACGACTACACCACCGTCACCACCGCCGCCCGCGGCCAGTACTGCGGCGGCTTCACCCAGCCGGCTTCGCGCTCGATCTCCAACAAGGACGAGTCCTACGCGGGCTACGGCCAGGTCACCTTCGACCTGACCGACAACCTGCAGGTTTTCGGCGCGGCCAACGTGTACCAGAGCAACGCTTCGTCCAGCTCGGGCACTGAGTTCTGGTCCACCTCGAACGACCCGTTCATGCGCACCGCCACCGGCGGCCAGATCAACGGCTACTTCGACTCCGGCTTCAACGCGTTCACCTTCCTGCAGCGCGTGTTCAACCCGTTCGAGCTGGGCGGCCCGGAAGCGGCCACCACCCTGTTCGACGAGCTGACCTACGACGTCTCGGCCGGCATCTCCGGCACCTTCGGCGAGCGTTTCGACTGGGAAGCCAGCGCCGCGTACTCCAAGTACGACTACACGGCGGATCGTCCGCGCCTTCTCGCGCAGGCGATGCATGACTACTTCCTTGGCCCGCAGCTGGGCTTCCGGGCGGCGCCGAACGGCGTGCTGCTGCCGATCTACGACCTCAACGAAGCCCGTTGGAACGCCCCGTTCACGCCGGCCCAGTACGCCGCCGTGTCCACCCGCGCGGTCAACGAAGGCGAAGCAACGTCCAAGACCGTCAACTTCGTGATCAGCGGCGACCTGTTTGAACTTCCGGCCGGCCCGGTCGGCTTCGCCGGCGTGATGGAGTGGGGCCAGCAGGGCACCGAACTGAACAGCGATCCGCGTACCCTGCCCAGCCGTCCGCGCGACAGCCAGACCATCTACAACCTCAACAGCTCGGGCCGCACCGTGGGCGAGCGTGACCGTTACGCGGTGGGCACCGAGTTCCGCGTGCCGCTGCTCGACAGCCTGAGCATGAACATCGCTGGCCGTTACGACAAGTACAGCGACATCACCGAAGTGGACGATGCGGTCACCACGATGGCCGGCCTGGAATGGCGTCCGTTCGACAACCTGCTGCTGCGCGCCAGCTATGCCACCAGCTTCCGCGCCCCTGACCTGCAGCTTGTCTACGCCGAAGGCGCCGGTTCGTTCGCCGGCATCCTCGACCAGTACGCCTGCCGCGCCGGTGTTGGCGTGGGCGCGGCCCTTGGCCCCCGCACACTGCCGGCCTGCAACGTGGTCGGCGACCCGACCATCTACACCGCGGGCACCAGCATCTCGGGCAACCCGCTGCTGAAGGAAGAAGAGGGCGAGACCACCGGCATCGGCTTCGTGTGGGACATCACCGAAGGCATGGCGTTCTCGCTTGACTACTACCGCATCAAGCTTGAAGACCAGGCGACTTCGTTGACCTCCGGCTTCCTGCTGGCCAACGAAGCAAACTGCCGCCTTGGCGTGCGTCCGGACGGCACCACCTTCCCGAACGCGCCGGACTCGGCTTTCTGCCAGAACGTCTTCGGGCTGGTGCAGCGTCAGGGCGATACGCCTGACGGTTCGATCCTGCGCATCAACTCGGCGTACATCAACGCCGCCAACATCGACACCAGCGGTCTCGATGCCACCTTCACCTATGTGCTCGACACCGATCGCTGGGGCACCTTCAGCACCAACCTCGGCTGGTCGCTGGTGCTGACCGACAAGTTCCGCCAGTTCGACACCGACGTGCTGGTGGACTTCCGCGACGACGCCGACCTGGACTCCCGCAGCCGCGCGCGTGGCTCGCTCACCTGGGAGAAGGGTGACTGGTCCACCACGGTGTTCGGCACCCGCATCGGCAGCAACGGCAGCAACGCCGGCGCTGACGGCGTGAACCTTGCCGGTGGCGAGTTCTCGCGTCGTCTCGCGCCGTGGATGCAGTACAACCTGCAGGTCGGCAAGCGCTTCAGCGAAAGCACCCGTGCGACCTTCTCCGTCATCAACGTCCTGAACGACCAGTACCGTGAAGACAACTCCTTCACCGGCTACCCGTACTTCCAGGCGTTCATCGGTGCGGATCCGCTGGGCCGTCGCTACAACCTGAGCATCCAGCACAACTTCTGATTCCGGCAACGGTTCAGGGTTAAACGGAGCCCGGCGAAAGCCGGGCTCTTTTTTTGGTTCTTCGCCCAAGTGAGTGGTTACGGTGCCGGCGCCACCGCGGAAGCGAGGGTCACTTCCTGCTCATGGCAGAGCCTCTCAAATCGCAGGAAGTGA
>NZ_JAIBFH010000045.1 GCF_019459675.1 Arenimonas sp. | reverse complement strand
CGAGGGTCACTTCCTGCGATTTAAAAGGCTCTGCCAAGAGCAGGAAGTGACCCTCGCTTCCGCGGTGGCGCCGGCACCGTAACCACTCAGTTGGGTGAAGAACCTTTTTTTTGCCGTCTTACGGCCGGGCCGATTGTCGGCGGGGGGTCAGTGCTGCCAGCCCAGTTTCTTGTAAAGCTTGCCCAGCGTCCAAAGCGGACCCACCAGCAGGTAGCTCAGGTCGGTGAGGAAGCTGGGTCGCTTGCCCTCGATCTCGTGGCCGATGAACTGGCCGATCCAGGCCACCACGAATACGGCGATGGCCAGCCACAGCAGGCCCGTCATGCCCAGCGCCTGCGACAGCGCGTAGTTGGCCAGCCCGAAGGCCACGAAAAACACGAAGATGCCTGCGGCCAGTGGCCGCGACAGGCGCCAGTACCACACCATCGACAGGAACATTGCCAGGCCCATCCAGAACCCGGGCTGCACCAGCGCGGTCGGCACGGGGATGGTCCACAGCGCTGCGGTCACCGACCACACGATGGCCGGCACGCACACCAGGTGGATGAGCTGGTTGGTGGGATTGACGTGGTCGCCGCCATAGCTGAAAAGCCAGCGGTCAATCGGGCGCCGCGGGTCGGGCGTGGTCACTGCTTCGGGGGTGGTCGCCATGGCCGGTCTCCGGAGGGGCGTGAGGACACGCCATCATAGTCCGGCGCCGGCGGCGCGGCATCAGTCCAGATGCAGGTCGGCGAGCCGGTCCAGCGCTTCGGCGTACTTGCTGCGGGTGCCCTCGATGATGTCGGCCGGCACGTGGGGGCCGGGCGCGGTCTTGTTCCAGTCCAGCGTCTCGAGGTAGTCGCGCACGAACTGCTTGTCGTAGCTGGGTGGGCTGATGCCCACGCGGTACTGGTCGGCGGGCCAGAAGCGCGACGAGTCGGGCGTCAGCATCTCGTCCATCACGTGCAGCACGCCGTGCTCGTCCAGGCCGAACTCAAGCTTGGTGTCGGCGATGATGATGCCGCGCTGCGCCGCATAGGCCGCCGCGAACCGATAGATGGCCAGCGTGGCGTCACGCACCTGAAGGGCCAGGTCGGCACCGATCTGCTCGACCACCGCGGCAAAGCTGACGTTCTCGTCGTGGTCACCGGCCGCCGCCTTGGTGGACGGCGTGAAGATAGGCTCGGGCAGCTGCTGCGCCTGCTGGAGGCCGACGGGCAGGGCGATGCCGCAGACGCCGCCGGTGCGCTGGTAGTCCTTCCAGCCGCTGCCGATGAGGTAGCCGCGGGCGATGGCCTCCACCGGGACCGGCTTGAGCTTCTTGGTGACGACGGCGCGGCGGGCGTAAAGCGCCAGGTCCACGCCGGCAGGCAGCACGCTGGCCAGGTCTTCATGCGTGAGGTGGTTGGGCATGAGGTGGGCGGTCTTGTCGAACCAGAAATTGCTGATCTGGCACAGCATTTCACCCTTGCCCGGGATGGGGTCGGGCAGCACCACGTCGAAGGCCGACAGCCGGTCGGTGGCCACCATCAGCAGGCGGCTGCCGGGCAGTTCGTAGACGTCGCGGACCTTGCCGCGGTGGATCAGCGGCAGGCCGGGCAGGTCGGAAGTGTGCAGGGTCGTGGGCACGTGGGAGCTCGCGGGCGCGGGGACGCCATTGTAAGGCGGCCGCCGGCCCCATGGCGTGGGCCATGACGCCGTCCGCACCGGGCGGGCTGGTAAACTTGCGCCATGAATACGCCCCTGCTGGTCCTCATGTCCTGCCTGCTGCTGCTGCCGGCCCTGGCGGCCGCCCAGGCGGCAGCCCCTGCCTCCGCCCAGGCCACCGCCGCCCCGGCGCGTCCGTCCAAGCTGGGCCTGTGTTCGGCCTGCCATGGCGTGGACGGCACCAGCCGCACGCCCGGCACGCCGCACCTGGGCGGCCAGGACCGCGTTTACCTCGAGCGCGCCCTGTCGGACTACCGCAGCGGCAAGCGCCAGCACGTGCCCATGACCAGTTTGGCCAACGCGCTGCAGCCCAAGGACATCGAAGCCCTCGCGGCGTGGTACGCCGCCCAGCCGGGCTTCAAGCGGGGGACCGGGCGATGAGGTGGTATGGAAAGCTGCTCGGCTTCGTCGCCGGCTATCTGCTGCTGCGCCATCCGGCCGGTGCGCTGATCGGCCTGGCGATTGGCCACGCCTTCGACGCCGACTGGCTGCGGCCCAAGAAGTACGACCCCTTCGCGGTGCTGGGCCTGCGCGACGACGCCAGCGACGGCGAGGTCGAGCGCGCCTACCGTCGCCTGATATCGCAATACCATCCCGACCGCCTCACCGGCGCGGCCGACGACCTGCGCCTGCAGGCCGAAGACAAGGCCCGCGAGATCAATGCCGCCTACGAGCGCATCCAGAAACTGCGCAAGTCCTCCTGAGGTCACCCATGTCCCACTGCCTGATCGCCCCTTCCATCCTGTCCGCCAATTTCGCCAAGCTGGGCGAGGAGGTGGACAACGTGCTCCGGGCCGGCGCCGACTGGGTGCACTTCGACGTGATGGACAACCACTACGTGCCCAACCTCACCATCGGCCCGCTGGTGTGCGAGGCGCTGCGCAAGCACGGCGTCACCGCGCCCATCGACGTGCACCTGATGGTGAAGCCGGTGGACCGCCTCGTGCCCGATTTCGCCAAGGCCGGGGCCAGCCTGATCAGCTTCCATCCCGAGGCCAGCGAGCACGTGCACCGCACCGTGCAGCTGATCAAGGCCAGCGGCTGCAAGGCCGGCCTGGTCCTGAACCCGGGCACGCCGCTGGAAGTGCTGGACTATGTGCTGCCCGAACTCGACCTGGTGCTGCTGATGTCGGTGAACCCGGGCTTCGGCGGCCAGGCC
>NZ_JAIBFH010000038.1 GCF_019459675.1 Arenimonas sp. | reverse complement strand
ATCGCTTTCTCGGCCGCGCTGATGGCGGCCGGCGAAACCACCAGCGACGCCTCCACCACCGGGCCCGCGACGGACACGACCTGGGGCGCCGGCTGCCACCAGCCCGCCAGCAAAAGGATCATGACCAGGGCCGCGTGCAGGCCCAGCGCCATCAGCACCGGCCTCAGCAGGCCCTCGTCGCCTTCGCGCGTTGGGATGGTGTCAGGGTGCATTGCTCGGGGGCTGGGTCATCAGGGCGACCTTGGGCGCGCCGGCCTGCTGCAGAAGGACCATGGTGTCGATCACGGTCTGGTACTGGGTGACGCCGGGCGCGGCCACGAACACCGGAGCGTCCGGGTTCTGGCGCACCAGCGCGGAAATCTTGGCCTTGAGCGTGGTGGCGTCGATGGGCTCGTTTTCGCCGCCCTCCACCTGCAGGTAGTAGCGGCCCTGTTCGTCCACCGAAACGATCACCGGGTCCTTTTGCTGCTCGATCGGCCGGGCCTTGGACTGCGGAAGGTCCACGTCCACGCCCAGGTTCAGCAGCGGCGCGGTCACCATGAAGATGATCAGCAGCACCAGCATGACGTCGATGTAGGGCACGACGTTGATGTCGGCCTTGAGCTTCTTGCGCTTGCGATGGCGGGTGATGGTGGCGGACATGCGTCAGTTCTCAACGTGTGGTCGAAGGAAACGGGGTTACCCGCTTACTCCTCGACGTGGGACTGCCGCTGCAGGATCGAGGAAAACTCCTCGGCGAAGCTTTCGTAGCGCACGCTCAGCCGTTCGACCTTGGTGGCGAAGCGGTTGTAGGCCCACACCGCCGGGATGGCCACGAACAGGCCGATGGCGGTGGCGAACAGCGCCTCGGAAATGCCGGGCGCGACGGCGGCGATGCTGGCGGTTTCCTGCGTGGACAGGCCATGCATGGTCACCATGATGCCGAACACCGTGCCCACCAGGCCCACGTACGGAGCCGTGGAGCCGATATTCGCCAGCAGCTCGAGGTTGTGTTCCAGCCGGTCCACTTCACGCGCGAAGGTGGCGCGCATGGCGCGCTGCGCGCCCTCGAGCTGGGTGCGTGAATCCAGGCCCTTCTTCTGGCGCAGGCGGGCGTATTCGCGGAAACCGCCTTCGAAGATGGCCTCCAGGCCCGACACCACGCGGTTGCGGTCGGTGGCCGAGCGGTAGAGCTGGGTGAGGTCCACGCCGGACCAGAAGCGGCCTTCGAACTCGTCGGCGTCGCGCATGGCGTGGCTGTAGATGCGGTTCTTGCGGAAGATGATCACCCAGCTCAGCACCGAGCCGATGATCAGCAGCAGCACGATGAACTGCACCGGCAGGCTGGCGTGCAGCATCAGCTGCAGGTAGCTCAGGCCGCTGCTGGCGGCTTCACCGGCGGCGGCTTCGGCGGCCGCGGGCATCACCTCGGTGGGCAGCTCGGACACCGGTGCGGCGGCAGCGAGGATCAAGGCGTTCAGGTCGAACATGGATTCGGGACTCCGGCGAACTTGTTGTTGTCGTTGAAGCTCATTGCCCGCCCGCAAGCCACGCGGGCAGCGGTCGTGGTCGGAAACTGCTGGCCACCAGGCAGGCCACGCGAACCTTCGCGCGGACCATCACCTGCTCGCCCCGGCAGATCTGCTGCGTGATCAAAAGGCTGGCGCTGCGCCGCTCGGCAAGGACGACGCTGACCTGCAGTTCGTCGTCCAGCCGCGCGGGTTTGTGGAAATCGATGGCCATGTCGCGGACCACCAGCACCAGGTCCTCGCTTTCGCGCAGGTCACGCTGCCCGAAACCCAGGGCGCGCAGCCATTCGGTGCGCGCGCGCTCGAGGAACCGGACATAGCTGGCGTGGTAGACCACCCCGCCCGCGTCCGTATCCTCCCAGTAAACCCTTATCCCGAAGCTGAACGGCACGGGATGGATTTCGCTGGAGCCCGCCGGGCCCGGGGTTGCGCCCGCTTCGCTCACGGCAGCAGGGAGCCTGAAAACACACCAGCCGGAGGCTTCAGGCCGAGGTGGGTGTAGGCCTTGTGGGTGACCATGCGGCCGCGGGCGCTGCGCACCAGGTAGCCCTGCTGGATCAGGTAGGGCTCGATGACGTCCTCGAGCGTGCCGCGCTCCTCGCTCAGGGCGGCGGCCAGGGACTCCACGCCCACCGGCCCGCCCTGGAAGTTCTCGATGATCATGCCCAGCATCCGGCGGTCGAGCGGGTCGAAGCCTTCCGCGTCCACCTTGAGCATGGCCAGGGCGTCGTCGGCCACGGTGCGGGTGATGGTGCCGTTGGCGCGGACCTGGGCGAAGTCGCGCACGCGCCGAAGCAGGCGGTTGGCGATGCGCGGCGTGCCGCGCGCGCGGCGGGCGATCTCGCCGGCGCCGTCCGGGGCGCATTCGATCCCCAGGATGGTGGCCGACCGGCGGACGATGCGGGTCAGCTCCTCGGGGCTGTAGAACTCCAGCCGCTGGACGATGCCGAACCGGTCGCGCAGGGGGGCCGTGAGCAGGCCGGCGCGGGTGGTGGCGCCAATCAGGGTGAACGGCGGCAGGTCGAGCTTGATCGAGCGCGCCGCGGGGCCTTCGCCGATCATGATGTCGATCTGGAAGTCCTCCATCGCCGGATACAGCACTTCTTCGACCACGGGCGAGAGACGGTGTATTTCGTCCACGAACAGCACGTCGTGCGGCTGCAGGTTGGTCAGCAGGGCGGCCAGGTCCCCGGCGCGCTCGATGACGGGGCCCGAGGTGGTGCGCAGGTTCACGCCCAGCTCGTTGGCGATCACGTGGCTCAGCGTGGTCTTGCCCAGGCCAGGCGGCCCGAAGATGAGCACGTGGTCCATGGCTTCGCCGCGGCCCTTGGCCGCCTCGATGGCGATCTTGAGCTGTTCGCGGACGGCCTGCTGGCCCAGGTAGTCGTCCAGCCGCTTGGGCCGGATGCTGGCCTCGGCCAGGTCGTCTTCGCGGGTGGCGCCGGGGGCGATGACGCGTTGTTCTTCCATGGGTCGGGATTATGGCAGGGAAAGGCCGGTGGGCACCCTAGATGACCACCTGGGTGCCCAGCTCCACCAGCCGGTTGCCGGGGATGTGGAAGAACTCGGTCGCCGGCGTGGCGTTGCGCGACATGAAGAGGAAAAGCTTGTCGCGCCAGAGCGCCATCCCCTGCCCCGGCCGCGCGCTGAGCGACTCCCGGCTTGCGAAGTAGGTGGTTTCCATCGGCTCGAAGACCGGCCCCGGGATATCCCACTGCCTGAGCGCCCGCGGCACGTCCGGATCCTCAAGGTAGCCGAAGCGCAGCGAAAGCCGGCTGAAGCCGTGGCCCAGGTCGGCGTGCACCACGCGTTCGGCGGCCTCCGCCCGCGGCACGCCCAGGATCTCCACGCTCAGCAGCACGTTGCGATCGTGCAGCACCTTGTTGTGCTTGAGGTTGTGCAGCATGGCCGGCGGCATGAACTGGTTGGACGGCGTCAGGAACACCGCCGTGCCAGGCACCCGCACCGGCGGGTGCGCCACCAGGTTGGCGACGAAGTGCTCGATGCGCAGGCTGTCGCGGTTCATCTGCAGTTTCACCAGCTCGCGGCCCCGGCGCCAGCTGCGCATCATCGCGAAGGACACCACGCCCAGCGCCAGCGGGAACCACGCGCCCTCGACGAACTTGATCACGTTGGCCGAGAAGAACGCCGCCTCGATCACCAGGAACACCGCCGCCAGCGGCAGCACCTGCCAGCCGGGCAATCGCCAGCGCACCCGCGCCAGGATCACCAGCAGCACGGTGCTGATCAGCATCGTGCCCGTCACCGAAACGCCGTAGGCGATGGCCAGGTTGCTCGAACTGCCGAAGCCCAGCACCACCGCGATCACCGCCAGCAGCATGGCCCGGTTCACCAGCGGGATGAAGATCTGGCCCTCGGTGCGGTCGGACGTGTGCACGATCTGCATCCGCGGCAGGTAGCCCAGCTGGATCGCCTGGCGCACCACCGAGAAGGTGCCGGAAATAAGCGCCTGCGAGGCGATCACCGTCGCCAGCGTAGCCAGGACGATCATCGGATACAGCGCCCAGCCGGGCACGAGCTCGTAGAAGGGGTTGGTCACCCGGCCCGGATGCGAAAGGATGAAGGCACCCTGCCCGAAGTAGTTCAGCAGCAGCGCCGGCAGCACCACGCCCCACCACGCCATGCGGATAGGGAAGCGCCCGAAATGGCCCATGTCGGCATACAGCGCCTCGCCGCCGGTCACCGCCAGCACCACGGCCCCCAACGCCAGCCAGGCCAGCACGCCGTGCTCCATGAAAAAGCGCGCCGCCCAGATCGGGTTCACGGCCTGCAGCACCGCAGGATGTTGTGCGATCTCCACCACGCCCAGCACCGCCAGCACCGCGAACCACAGGCAGGTGATGGGGCCGAAGATGCGCCCGACCCGCTCGGTGCCGTGCTTTTGCATCGAGAACAGTGCCACCAGCACCGCCAGCGTGATGGGCAGCACGAAGCGTTTTAGCTCGGGCGCGGCCACTTCCAGGCCCTCCACCGCCGACAGCACCGAGATCGCCGGGGTGATCACGCCGTCGCCGAAGAACAGCGCCGTGCCGAAGATGCCCAGGATGCCGACCGTGTACGACAGCGGCGCCGCCACCGGCAGGCTGCGCTGCACCAGCGCCGTCAGCGCCAGGATGCCGCCTTCCCCGCGGTTGTCGGCGCGCATCAGGATGGCCACGTACTTGAGCGACACCACCAGCAGCAGCGACCACAGGATCAGCGACAGCACGCCCAGCACGTTCGCCGGGTCGGGCGCGATGCCGTAGTGCGGACCGAAGGCTTCCTTCAGCGTGTACAGCGGGCTGGTGCCGATGTCGCCGAAGACCACGCCGACGGCGCCGATCACCAAAGGCCAGGTGCGCGGCGCCGTGGCGCCATCGTGGGTGTGGGAAGTCATGGGATTGCCCGGGGGCGAAGGGACGGGGTTTTATCCGCGCAGGACCGAGGTGAGGGCCTTGCGGATGATCTGTTCGGCGCTGTCGCCGGGCTCGGCCTGCTTGAGCATGCGCTGTATTTCTGCCGGCTTGTAGCCCAACTGCGTCAGCGCCACGCTGGCCTCGGACACCGGGTCGGCCGGCACCGCGCCGGTTTTCCCCGTGACCACGGCGATGCCGGCGGTGGCGAAATCGGCGGCGCGGTCGCGCAGCTCCACCACCATTCGCTCGGCGGTCTTCTTGCCGATGCCGGGGATGCGGGTGAGCGCCGTGAGGTCACCGGTCTGCACCAGCCGCGCGAAGTCGTCCACGCTGGCGCCCGACAGCACCGCCAGCGCGATCTTCGCGCCCACGCCGGTCACCTTCTGCACCTCGCGGAACAGGCGGCGCTCGGATTCAGTGAAGAAACCGTACAGCGCCACGCCGTCTTCCTTGACCGCGTAATGGGTGAACAGCGTGACCTCGCGGCCCACCTCGGGAAGGTCGTAGAACGTGGACATCGGCGCCGACAGTTCATAGCCCACGCCACCCACGTCCACCATCAGCGCCGGGGGGGCCTTGTAGACCAGCAGACCCTTCAAACGACCAATCATCGGCGGCGCCTCCGGAGCAGCAGTGCAGGGTCCAGGCCGCTGCGACCGGCGGTGGCGCTGGTGTGGGCGTGGGTCAGGGCAACCGCCAGGGCATCGGCGGCGTCGGCCTGCAGTTTGCGCTCGCCCAAGCTGAGCAAAAGCTTCACCATGTGCTGCACCTGGGTCTTGTCGGCCGCGCCGCTGCCCACCAGCGACTGCTTGATCACGCGCGGCGCGTATTCGCTCACGGCCAGGCCACGGCGCACCACGGTGGCGATGGCGGCGCCGCGGGCGTGGCCCAGCTTCAGCGCCGACATCGCCGATTTGTCCATGAACACGGTTTCGATGGCGACCACGGTGGGCCGCCAGGTTTCCAGCACTTCCTCCAGGTCGAACACCAGCTTGCCCAGGCGCGCCGGGAAGTCGTCGGTGTCCACCAGCAGGTTGAGCATCTGGCAGTGCACATAGCTGCACTTGCCCGCGGCGTCGACGTCGATCAGGCCGATGCCGGTGCGCTGCGAGCCCGGATCAATGCCGAGGATGCGGGTCACTGGAACGCGTCGGCGCCCAGGTCGGCGTTGGAATAGACGTTCTGCACGTCGTCCAGGTCCTCCAGCATCTCCAGCATCTTGGCCACCTGCTGGCCCACTTCGCCTTCCACCTTGATGTCGTTCTCGGCGCGCAGGGTCACTTCAGCCTGAAGCGGCGGGAAGCCGGCGGCCACCATGCCCTCCTTCACCGCTTCGAACGCGTCCGGCGCACACAGCACTTCGATGGCGCCGTCCTCGGGATAAACCACGATGTCATCGGCGCCGCATTCAATCGCGGCCTCGGTGATGGCGTCTTCGTCGGCACCCGGGCCGTAGCCCAGCACGCCCTGCTTCTTGAACATGAAGCTGACCGAACCGTCGGTGCCCAGGTTGCCGCCGCACTTGTTGAAGGCGTGGCGCACGTCGGCCACGGTGCGCACCTTGTTGTCGGTGAGGCAGTCGACGATCACGGCAACGCCGCCGGGGGCATAGCCCTCGTAGCGGATTTCCTCGTAGCTGACGCCTTCGAGTTCGCCGGTGGCTTTCTTGATGGCGCGCTCGAGCACGTCGCGCGACATGTTCACGGCCAGGCCCTTGTCCATCGCCAGGCGCAGTCGTGGATTGCCCTTGGGGTCGCCGCCGCCCATGCGGGCCGCGGTGGACACTTCGCGGATGACCTTGGTGAAGACCTTGCCGCGCTTGGCGTCCTGGGCGCCCTTGCGCCCCTCGATGACCATCAACCTGCCCATGGAACCCAACCTTCGGATGCGATGGCGCGATTATACGTCCGCCGCCGCGGACAACGCGGCCTCAGCGCGGGAAGCGCCCCTGCCGCAGGAATTCCGCGGTCAGGCCGGCCACCGCCCGGGACAGGATCAGGCCGGTGTGGCTGACCCGCAGCACGCGATGGTCGGCCAGGCCGGGCAGCTGGGTTTCCCAGACGCACACCGTGCCGTCGCCCGGCCCGTCCAGGTCGTTGAACAGCCGGCCCAGCCCGGCCGCGCGCGAACCGGCCAGCACGCCGACCTCGCGCCCCTGCGGCAGCTCGTGCAGGCCGCTACGCAGCAGGGTGCCGCTGCGACCCAGCAGCGCCGACAGATGGTGGCGCGACAGGCCCCGCGCGGCGCCGCTGCCTGCCAGCGGCGAACCCAGGCAGACCACGCGGCCCGGGGGCAGGCCGCGGTAGCTGGCGAGTGTTTCCAGCGCCACCAGGCCGCCCAGGCTGTGACCTACCAGGTGCACGGGGCCGGGGCCCAGCGCAATCAGGTACGAAGCCAGCCGGTCCACCGACGGCGCCGGGCCCGAGAACAGGCTGGCGTAGTCGAACCGATGCGTTACGAAACCCTGCGCCTGCAGGCGGCGGGCCAGCGGCACCAGGGTCAGGCCGCGCATCCAGACGCCGTGCAGCAGGACGACGTGTTCGGTGGGCTGGCTGCTCAGGACCGTGCTCGGGTGGGAACCAGCGGGGAGCATAAGCCCGTCAGGCGAGCCTGGCGCGCCGCAGGGTGAACTCCAGGTCCACCACACGGCCCACCGGGAAAGTGTGCTCGCCCACCTTTTCGAAGCCGTGCCGGGCATAGAAGCGCTGGGCGCCCAGGTTCTGCGACCACACGCCGATCCACAGCGTGCGCGGGCCGTCGGCCAGAAGCCAGGACTGCGCCGCTTCAAACAGCCGCCCGCCCCAGCCCGCACCCTGGAACGCCGCCAGCACATAGAGACGCTTGAGCTCGCCGTCACCCGGCTGCACGTCGGGATTGGGCAGGCCGCAGGGCCCGGCCGCCGCGTGGCCCACCGCGACGCCTTCGTGTTCAAGCAGCCACACCGCATAACCCGGCGTGGACAGGATCACCCGCTGGCGTTCGACCGAATACGACTCGGCGAGAAAATCGCGCAGGTCGCGCTCGGGGTACAAATGGCCGAAAGCCTCGGTGAAGGTCTGTTCGGCCAGGGTGGACAGCAGCGACGCATCCGCCGGCGTTGCGCGACGGATGCGGGTGGCCATGGCTCAGGCCTTGTCGGGCTTGGCCCGTATCGAGACATGCACCTCGGCCAGCTGCTTGTCCGGCACCGGCGACGGTGCGCCGGTCATCAGGCACTGGGCGGTGGTGGTCTTGGGGAAGGCGATGACGTCGCGGATGGACTCGGTGCCGGCCATCAGCGCCGCGATGCGGTCGATACCAAACGCGATGCCGCCGTGCGGCGGCGCGCCGTAGCGCAGCGCGTCGAGCAGGAAGCCGAACTTCGCTTCGGCCTCTTCGGCTTCGATGCCCAGCAGCTGGAACACCGCGCTCTGCATGTCGCTGCGGTGGATGCGGATGGAGCCGCCGCCGATTTCGTTGCCGTTGAGCACCATGTCGTAACCGCGCGACACCGCGATGCGGGCGTTGGCCTTGAGTTCGGCGATGTCGTCCACGGCCGGCGCGGTGAACGGGTGGTGCAGCGCCACGTAGCGAGACTCTTCCTCGTCCCACTCGAACATCGGGAAGTCGGTGACCCACAGCGGCTTCCAGCCGTCGCGCACCAGGCCCAGGTCCTTGCCGACCTTCAGGCGCAGCGCACCCATGAAGTCGGAAACCACCCTGTAAGTGCCGGCACCGAAGAAGGCGATGTCGCCGTTGCGCAGGCCGATGGCCGACACCAGCGCCGCGAACGCGGCCTCGTCGAAGAACTTGCTGATCGGCGAGCTGAGCTCGCCGTTCTCGCCCAGCTTGATGTATGCCAGGCCCTTGGCGCCGTACTTGGCCGCGTGCGCGCCCAGGTCGTGGATCTGCTTGCGCGACAGCGCCGCGCCGCCGGGCACGCGCAGAGCGGCCACGCGGCCGTCGGGGTTGGACGCCCAGTCGGTGAACACCTTGAACTGCGAGCCTTCCACCAGTTCGGCCACGTCCTGCAGCTCAAGCGGATTGCGCAGGTCGGGCTTGTCCGAGCCGTAGCGGCGCATGGCCTCGGCGTAGGTCAGGCGCGGGAAAGAGGCCTCGAGCTCAACGCCGATCACTTCCTGGAAGATCTGCCGGATCATGCCCTCCACTTCGTCCTGCACGTCGGCCTCGCGAACCCAGGCGAACTCCATGTCCAGCTGGGTGAACTCGAGCTGGCGGTCGGCGCGCAGCGCTTCGTCGCGGAAGCAGCGGGCGATCTGGTAGTAGCGGTCGAAGCCGGCCACCATCAGGATCTGCTTGAACAGCTGCGGCGACTGCGGCAGCGCGTAGAACTCGCCCGGCGACATGCGCGCCGGCACCAGGAAGTCGCGCGCGCCCTCGGGCGTGGCCTTGGTGAGGATGGGCGTCTCGATGTCCTGGAAACCGCGCTCGTCGAGGTA
>NZ_JAIBFH010000031.1 GCF_019459675.1 Arenimonas sp. | reverse complement strand
GGCCTGGCGCACGGTCCTCGTCCGTGCGCCGCGCCGCCGCCGGCGCTCCGGCGCCGGACAGGCCCGGCGCCGCCCTGCGCTGGTGCGCCAGGCCCAGCTGCGCCGCGCCTGAAGGCCCACGGATGGGCGTGTTTTCCGGGCCTTGCCGCCCGCACCCATGACTTTGCGCCTACGGCGGCGTGCGGGGGGCGCGTGCTAGCGTCTTGGGTCTGTCTTGAACCGATGGGGAATCCGCATGCGTCGCACCCACCTCGCCTGGCTCGTCGCCGGCGCGCTCTCTGCTTCTTTCTCCGCTCTGGCCCAGGCCCCCACGATGTCCACCCCGATCACCGACGACCCCTACCTGTGGCTCGAGGACGTCGAGGCGGAAAAATCCCTCGACTGGGTGCGCGCGCGCAACGCCGTCTCCGAGGAACGGCTGGCCAAGGACCCGGGATTTGAAGCGCTGCGCAGCGACCTGCTGTCCATCCTCGACTCCAACGCCCGCATCCCCTACGTGGGCAAGATGGGCGAGTTCTACTACAACTTCTGGCGCGACAAGACCAACCCGCAGGGCGTCTGGCGCCGCACCACGCTGGCCGAATTCCGCAAGGACGAGCCCGCGTGGGAAGTGCTGCTGGACATTGATGCGCTCGGCAAGGCCGAGGGCACCAACTGGGTCTGGGGCGGCGCCGAGTGCCTGCGCCCCGACTACGACCGCTGCCTGATCAATCTTTCCCGCGGCGGCGCCGACGCCACCGTGACGCGCGAGTTCGACGTGTCCGACCGCGCCTTCGTCAAGGGCGGCTTCGAGCGCCCCGAAGCCAAGGGCGACCTGGGCTGGATCGACATCGACACCGTGTACGTGGGCACCGACTTCGGCCCCGGCTCGATGACCAGCTCGGGCTATGCGCGCATCGCCAAGGAATGGAAGCGCGGCACGCCGATGGCCGAAGCCAGGGTGGTTTACGAAGGCCAGGATTCCGACATCTCCGTGGGCGCCTTCCATGACGATACCCCGGGCTTCGAGCGTGACTTCGTCTACCGCGGCCTGACCTTCTACACCAACGAACTCTACCTGCGCGGCAAGGACGGCGACCTCACCAAGCTCGACCTGCCCGACGGCTCGCAGAAGGGCGTGGTGCGCGAATGGCTCACCGTTGAACTGCGCCAGCCCTGGACCATCGGCGGCAAGGACCACGCGGCCGGTGCGCTGCTGGCGATCAGGCTCGACGAGTTCATGGCCGGCAAGCGCGATTTCGACGTGCTGTTCGAACCCAGCGAGAACACTTCGCTGGCCAGCAGCGGCGCCACCAAGGACTTCCTGTTCATCAACGTGCTGGAAGACGTCAAGAACCGCATCTACGTGCTCACCCCGGGGCAGGACGGCTGGAAGCGCGAGCCGCTGGCCGGTGCGCCGGCGTTCGGCACGGTCGGCATCAGTGCGGTGGACGCGGACGAGTCCAATGACTACTTCATGACCGTCACCGACTACCTCACGCCCACGTCGCTGCTGATGGGCAGCATCGGCAAGGCGCCCGAGGCGCTCAAGCAGCTGCCGGCGTTCTTCGACGCGTCCGGCCACGAGATCAACCAGCACTTCGCCACCAGCAAGGACGGCACCAAGGTTCCGTACTTCATGGTGTCGCGCAAGGACCTGAAGCTGGACGGCAACCATCCGACGCTGCTGTACGGTTACGGTGGCTTCGAGGTGTCGCTGACCCCGGGCTACAGCGCCGGCGTGGGCAAGGCCTGGCTGGCCGACGGTGGCGTGTACGTGGTGGCCAACATCCGCGGCGGCGGCGAATACGGCCCGCGCTGGCACCAGGCGGCGCTCAAGGCGAACCGCAACAAGGCCTATGAAGACTTCGCGGCCGTGGCCGAGGATCTGATTGCCCGCAAGGTCACCCAGCCCAAGCGCCTGGGCATCCAGGGCGGCAGCAACGGCGGCCTGCTTACCGGCAACATGATGGTGCTTTACCCGCAGCTGTTCGGCGCCGTGGTTTCGCAGGTGCCGCTGCTGGACATGCAGCGCTACCACAAGCTGCTGGCAGGCGCGTCGTGGATGGCCGAATACGGCGACCCGGACCAGCCGGCCGAATGGTCCTTCCTGCGCAAGTACTCGCCCTACCAGAACGTCAGCAAGGACGTGGACTACCCGCCGGTGCTGTTCACCACTTCCACCCGCGACGACCGCGTGCACCCGGGCCATGCGCGCAAGATGACGGCGCGCATGCTTGAGCAGGGCCACGACGTCACCTACTACGAGAACATCGAGGGTGGCCACGGCGGCGCTGCGAACAATGCCCAGTCCGCCTACATGTCGGCGCTGGCCTACACCTTCCTCAAGCAAAAGCTTTTCGCGGAGTAACGCCATGACCACGCGCCTGCTGCCTCTCACCGCCGCCGTACTTGCCGCCGCCCTGTCCGGATGCGGCGGCACGCCTGCTCCCGAGGCCCAGGCGCCGGTCGCTGCGCCGCCCACCGCCGCCCCGGCCCTGGGCGATCTGCCCGAGGCCCCGGTGGCGGCAAAGAAGCCCTACGACGTGGTGGCCCCGCACGGCGCCACCCGCAGCGACGAGTACTACTGGCTGCGCGACGACAAGCGCGAAAACCCCGAGATGCTGGCCTACCTCAACGCCGAGAACGCCTACGCCGACGCGGCGCTCAAGCCGCTGGAGGCGCTCGAGGAAACGCTCTACGCCGAGCTCATAGCGCGGGTGAAGCAGGACGACTCCAGCGTACCCTTCCTCAAGGACGGCTACTGGTACTACACGCGCTTTGAAACCGGCAAGGAGTACCCCGTCCACGCCCGCCGCAAGGGCACGATGGACGCGCCCGAGCAGGTGCTGTTCGAAATCAACCAGCTGGCCGAGGGCAAGGACTTCTTCCAGGTCGGCAACTTCGAGATCAGCCCCGACAACCAGTGGGTGGCCTGGGCCGAAGACGACGTTGGCCGGCGCCAGTACACGCTGCGCGTCAAGAACATTGCCACCGGCGAAGTGTTGCCCGACGCCATCACCGGCGCCTCGGCCAACCTTATGTGGGGTGACGACAGCCGCACGCTGTATTACGTCGAGAACGACCCGGTCACCCTGCTCACCAAGCGGGTGAAGGCTCACGTGGTGGGTACGGCCGTGGACCAGGACACGCTGGTGTACGAAGAGCAGGACGACACCTTCTACATGGGCATCAGCCGCACGCGCTCGGACGAATACCTGTGCATCGGCGTCAGCAGCACCGTGTCGTCGGAAATGCGCTGCACGCCGGCAGCCAAGCCGGGCGAGTTCGCCGTGGTGGCGCCGCGCCAGCGCGACTTCGAATACTCGGCCGACCATCTCGACGGCCGCTGGGTGATCACCACCAACTGGGACGCGAAGAACTTCCGCATCATGACCCTGGCCGACGGCCAGCCCTGGGGCAACCGCGGCCTCTGGCAGGAGCTGGTGCCGCATTCGCCCGACGTGCTGATTGAAGGCACCGAACTGTTCAATGGCTACATGGCCATCGCCGAACGCTCCGGTGGCCTGCAGCGCGTGCGCATGCGCATGGACGACGGCAAGGAGGATTTCGTCAAGGCCGACGAAAGCGCCTACGCCATGGCCCTGTCAACGAACGCCGAGCCGGGGACCGACTGGCTGCGCTACACCTACACGTCGCTCACCACGCCGGCCAGCACGTATGAACTGAACGTGCGCACCAACGAGCGCCGCCTGCTGAAGGAGCAGGAAGTGCCGGGCGGCTTCGACAAGGCCAACTACGTCACCGAGCGCCTGTGGGCGACGGCGCGCGACGGCACCCGGGTGCCGGTGTCGGTGCTGTACCGCAAGGGCTTCGAGAAGAACGGCAAGGCGGCGCTGTACCAGTATTCGTATGGCTCCTACGGCAACAGCTCCGATCCGGGCTTCAATTCCAACGTGTTCAGCCTGGTGGACCGCGGCGCGGTTTACGCGGTGGCGCATATCCGCGGTGGCCAGGACATGGGCCGCCAGTGGTACGAAGACGGCAAGCTGCTCAAGAAGATCAACACCTTCACCGACTTCATCGACGTCACCGATTTTCTGGTCAAGGAAGGCTGGGCCGCGCCGAATCGCGTGGCGGCCATGGGCGGCAGCGCCGGCGGCCTGCTGATGGGCGCGGTGGCCAACCTGGCGCCGGAGAAATACCGCGTGCTGGTGGCGCACGTGCCGTTCGTGGACGTGGTGACGACGATGCTGGACGAATCCATCCCGCTGACCACCAACGAGTTCGACGAGTGGGGCAACCCCAAGGACAAGGCGTATTACGACTACATGCTGTCGTATTCGCCCTACGACCAGGTGGCTGCGAAGGACTACCCGTCGATGCTGGTGACCACCGGTCTGTGGGATTCGCAGGTGCAGTACTTCGAGCCGGCCAAGTGGGTGGCGCGCCTGCGCGCCATGAAGACCGACGACAATCCGCTGCTGTTCCGCACCAACATGGAAGCGGGCCACGGCGGAAAGTCGGGTCGCTTCCAGCGCTACCGCGAGCGGGCCGAGGAATATGCGTTCGTGATCGAGCGCTTGGGCCTGTCTTCGAACTGACCAACCAAGCCACGTGCCAGGTACGTTGTCCGGGCCTTACCAGCCCGCCTCGTCCAACAGCCGCGCGGTAGCCGTATCCGCCGGCTTGGCCACCAGTCCCCCGCGCGGGCTCACGTACACCTGGTACGTGGCGCCATCGATCATCGGCAGGTAGGCGGCGCTGCCCCAGCGCGCCTCGGCAATCGGCAGGTCCGCCAGCCAGCGCTGGCGGAACTCCCAGAAGTCCCAGTCCTCGCGCAGGTCGTGCACGCTGCGTTCGCTGGAAAGCTCCTGGGCCGGGTCGGTGTAGCGGCCGCTCAGGCGCTCGAAACGGTACACCGGCGCCAGGCCGCCCAGCTGGGCCGGCAGGGTCCAGCGGATGACGCGGGCGTCGAGCTGCCATTCGTCGCCGGCCACTTCCAGCGTGCGCGCCGGCGTATCGCCCAGGCGCAGCGTGGCCTCGAATCGCTGCGGGCCCACGCCGCGCAGCGAAATCGTCGCGGCCGGCACGTCCTCCAGCAGCCAGGCGTATTGGCGCAGCAGGCCGCCCAGGCCGGCCAGCCCCAGCGCCGCCAGCAGCAGCACGGTGCCCAGGGTTCGCAGCAGCAATTTCGCCGGCCCGCGCGTGCGGTACAGCCAAGCCCAGGCGCCCACCAGGAACAGCGCCGCCGCCACCACCCACAGCCACATCGCAATCGTCATCACGCACCCATTCGCCTGGCCAGTGCCCCGGACTATACTCGCGGCATGAAGACCACCCGACTGTTCCTGCTGCTGTTGAGCCTGATCCTGGTCGCCGCCTGCGGCACCAAGGGCGACCTGGTGTTGCCCGACAAGGCCGAGAAGACCGAGCCGCCCGCTGGCCCATGAACAGCGTCCGCCCGCTGCAGTTTTCAAAGATGCACGGCGCAGGCAACGACTTCGTGGTCATCGACCTGCGCGGCGGCCTGCGCCCGCCCGATGCGGCCCTGGTGGCTGCGCTGGGGGATCGCCACACCGGCGTCGGCTTCGACCAGCTGCTGACCGTCGAGGACGCCAACCGCCCCGACTGCGTCGCCCGCTACCGGATCTGGAACGCCGACGGCTCCGTGGCCCAGCAGTGCGGCAACGGCGCGCGCTGCGTGGCGGCCTGGCTGCGACGCGACGGCACCGCGGCCGGCCGCCAGTTCCGGCTCGACAGCCCGGGCGGCCCGATTGACGTGGAATGCCGCGACGACAACAGCTATGCCCTGGCCATGGGCCGCCCCGAGTTCCGGCCCGAGCGCATCCCGTTCGTCGCACCCTCCGAATCGCCGCACTACGACCTGGCCCTGGCCGAGGGCCCCGTGCGATTCGGCGCCGCCTCCATGGGCAACCCGCACGCGGTGATCGAGGTGGCCAGCGCTGCCGACGCGCCGGTGCGCACGCTGGGGCCGGCACTGCAGGCGCGTGCCGAATTCCCGCAGGGCGTCAACGTCGGCTTTGCCCAGGTGCTGGCGCCCGACCGCATCCGGCTTCGCGTCTACGAGCGCGGCGCCGGTGAAACCCTCGCCTGCGGCAGCGGCGCCTGTGCGGCGGTGGCGGTGCTGGTGCGCCAGGGACGGGTGGGTCGCCATGTTTTCGTTGAACTGCCCGGCGGTACGCTCGAAATCCACTGGCCCGCCGACGATGCCCCGATCACGATGTCCGGCCCCGCCGTGTTCGTGTTCGAGGGCGAATACGGCTGAGGCCGGCATAATGCCGGTACGCCGGCCCGAATCCCCGCTGCGGAGACCCCCATGATCGAAGAGAAGAACGAGCGCCTGGGCGCCCACGAAGTGGCGACTTTCCTGCGCCGTCATCCCGCGTTCCTGGGCCAGTTCCCCGACCTGGCCCTGTCCCTGGTGGTTCCCAAGGAAGAAGGCCAGGCTTCGTCGCTGGCCAGCTACCAGCTGGACGTGCTGCGCGACAAGAATCGCGAGCTCACCCGCCGCCTGAACGAACTCTTCGCCAACGCCCAGGAAAACGAGCGACTGGCCGTGCGCACCCACCAGCTGAGCCTGGCGCTGATGCGCGCCGGCAGCGCCGCCGACACGCTGCGCGCGATGGTGGCGGTGCTGGGCGAAGACTTCCACGGCGAAGTGGTGCGCGTGCTGCTGTTCAAGCCGGTGGACGGCCTGTCGGCCGACTGGCTTCAGGTAGTGCCCGAGGCCGATCCCGCGCTGGCCCCGTTCCGCGATTTCCTGGCCGGCAACGAGCCGCTGTGCGGCCGCCTGAACCATGACAAGCTGGAGCTGCTTTACGGCGAGGAAAAAGCCCGCGCGGCGTCCGCCGTGCTGCTGCCGCTTGCCGGCATCGGCATGCTCACGGTGGGCAGTGCCGATGCCAACCGGTTTTTCCCGGGCATGGGCACGCTGTTCCTGCGCCTGATGGCCGAATCGCTGGCCACCGGCCTGGGCCGCTACCCGCAGGCCTGAGGCCATGGCCGACGCCGGACCGCTGCAGCGCGAGCTGGAGGATTTCCTCGGTTACCTCACGGTGGAGCGGCGGCTTTCGGCCAACACACTGCAGGCCTATCGCCACGACCTGTCCGACCTGGCGCTGTGGATGCTGGGGCAGGGCGTGGACAGCTGGGGCGCGCTGCGCCAGGAAACCCTGCGCAGCTATGTCGCCGGCGCCCACCGCGGCGGCCTGTCTGGCAAAAGCCTGCAGCGGCGGCTGTCGGCGGTGCGCAGCTTCTACCGCCATTTCAACCGCAGCCACACCGCCGAGCTCAATCCCGCGATGGGCCTGCGCGCGCCCAAATCGGCGCGCAAGCTGCCCCAGGTGCTGGACGCCGACGAGATGACGCGGCTGGTGGAAGTTCCCACCGACACCCCCCTGGGCGTGCGCGACCGGGCGATGCTGGAACTGTTCTATTCGTCGGGCCTGCGGCTGTCGGAGCTGTGCGGGCTGCGCTGGCGTTCGCTCGACCTGGCCGATGGCCTGGTGACGGTGCTGGGCAAGGGCAACAAGTCGCGGATGGTGCCGGTGGGCAGTCATGCGCGCAACGCGCTGAAGGCCGGGCGCGATTAAACCAACCCCGGCCCCGCCGCGCCGGTGTTTCCCGGCCGCGCCGGTGCGGCCATCAGTCCGCGCACGGTGCAGGTGCGGCTGCGGGCGCTGGCGCAGCAGCAGGGCCTGTTCAAGCGCGTGCATCCGCATCTGCTGCGCCACAGTTTCGCCAGCCACGTGCTGGAATCCTCGGGCGACCTGCGCGGCGTGCAGGAGCTGCTGGGCCACGCCGACATCGCCACCACCCAGATCTACACGCATCTGGACTTCCAGCACCTGGCCAAGGTCTACGACGCCGCGCATCCGCGCGCGCGCCGCAAGCCCTGAATCGCCGCGACCGCGACCACCCTATACTCGAACACCGACCCACCCACGAGGCAACGCCGTGCCCCATCGCACCCGTCCCCGCGCTATCTCCCTGTGCATCGCCGTTGCGCTGGCCACGCTGCTGGTCGGCGGCTGTGCGTCCGCGCCGACGTCATCGCCGGCAGCATCGGCAGTACCGATCTCGTCCCAGCCGGCTCGCCAGGCGGAATCGGTCACCGACTACTTCGCCAGCTTCACCGACGAATGGATGCGCCGGCAGCCGTCGGCCGCCACGGCAAGCCGCTACTTCGACGGCGCGCAGCAAGACGCCATGGACCGCCAGATCACTCCCGACACCGACGCCTTCGAGCAGGAAACCGTGGCGCTCGCGCAGCGTGGGCTGGCGGGACTGGCGGCGTTCGACCGCGCCGGCATGAGCGACGCCGAGCGCGTTTCGGCCGACCTGATGCGCTGGCAGCTGCAGATGATCGTGGACGGCGAGCGCTATGCCGGCACTCAGTTCCCGCTCAACCAATTCCACGGCGCCAACGTCAGCCTGCCCAACCTGATGACGGTGATCCACCCCGTGGCCAGCGCCCGCGACGCTGAGAATTACCTTGCCAGGCTGCGGCTGTTCGAAGCCCGCATGAACGAGGCCACCGCGGCCGCCCGTGAAAGCGCCGGACAGGGCATCCTGCCGCCGCGCTTCATCCTGCAGGCCACCATTGCCCAGATGCAGCAGTTCATCGCCAGCGAGCCGGCCGCCAACCCGCTGGTGACGACCCTGGGCGAAAAGCTCGGCGGCGTTGCGGCCGTGGATGCGGGGGCGCGCCAGCGGCTGCTGGAGGAAGCGGCGCAGGTGGTGGAGGCCAGTGTCTATCCCGCCTGGCGCACGGCCATCGCCGAGCTGCAGGCCCAGCTGCCGCGCGCCACCGACGATGCCGGCCTGTGGCGCCTGGCCAACGGTGCCGATGCCTATGCCCACCGGCTGCGGCAGTTCACGTCCACCGCGCTGAGCGCCGAGGACATCCACGCGATCGGCCTGGCCGAAGTGGCGCGGATCGAAGCCGAGATGGACAGCATCCTGCGTTCGATCGGCCGCACCGAGGGCTCGGTGAAGTCGCGAATCGAACAGCTTGAAACCGAGCTTGCCTATCCCGACACCGACGCCGGCCGCGGCCAGATCATGGCCGACATCGAAACCATGATCCGCGACGCCGAAGCGCGCGCCGACGCGCTGTTCGACATCCGACCCAAGAGCGCGGTGATCGCGCGGCCTTACCCGGAATACCGCTGGGCTTCGGCGGCCGCCAGCTATACCGCGCCGCCGCTGGACGGATCGCGCCCGGGCGTCTACCAGATGCCGCTGCGCAAGGACCGACTCACCAGGTTCGGCCTGCGCACGCTGGTCTACCACGAAACGGTGCCGGGCCATCATTTCCAGGTTGCCCTGTCGGTGGAGAACGCGGCGGTGCCCGCCTTCCGGAAGGTGCGCGCATTTGGCGGCATTTCCGCCTTCAGCGAAGGCTGGGCGCTGTATGCCGAGCGCATCGCGAAGGAAGAAAACTGGTACGAGGGCGACCCCGAAGGCCTGCTTGGCCAGCTTGACGCCGAACTGTTCCGCGCCCGTCGCCTGGTGGTGGACACCGGGCTGCACGCCAAGCGCTGGACGCGCCAGCAGGCCATCGACTACGGCATTCCCCCGTCCGAAGTCGACCGCTACGTGGTGATCCCCGGCCAGGCCACCAGCTACAAGATCGGCCAGATCGAGATCATCCGCCTGCGCGACGAAGCGCGCGCGGCGCTGGGCGACAAATTCAACCCGCGCCAGTTCCACAACCTGCTGCTGCTCACCGGCACCGTGCCGCTTGAGCTGCTGGACCAGGAAGTGGCGGCGTGGACGGAGACGCAGCGCTAGCGATTGGCCGGGCCGCAGTTGCGTCGCGCCCGCGGCGGGCACCGGGAACAGCCGCGGCGCATGGGGCCTCCAGCGGCACGGCAAGCTTCAGCCGCGGACCTGCCCCTGGCCGTGCACGACGTATTTTGAAGTGGTGAGCTGCGCGGCGCCCACCGGGCCACGCGCGTGCAGGCGCCCGGTGGCGATGCCGATTTCGCCGCCGTAGCCGAATTCGCCGCCGTCGGAAAATCCCGACGACGCGTTGTGCATGACCACGGCGGCGTCGATCGCGGCGATCATGGCCTGCGCCGTAGCCGCGTTCTCGGTCACCACCACTTCGGTGTGGCCCGAGCCGTAGCGGGCGATGTGTTCGAGCGCGCCCCCGGGGCCGTCGACGATGCGCACCGACAGGATGGCGTCCAGGTATTCGGTTTCCCAGTCGGCCTGGGTCGCGGCCGACATGGCCGGAACGATGCGGCGCGCCGCCTCGTCGCCGCGCAGTTCGCAGCCGCGCGCCAACAAGGCCCGGGCAATGTCGGGCAGCAGGCTGTCGGCGACCGCGGCGTCCACCAGCAGCGTTTCGGCGGCGTTGCACACGCCGGTGCGGCGCATCTTGGAGTTCACCACGATCTCGCGCGCCATCGCCGGATCGGCGTCGCGGTCCACGTAGACATGGCAGATGCCGTCCAGGTGGCTCAGCACCGGCACCCGCGCGTGTTCACGCACGTGTGCGATCAGCGGCTTGCCGCCGCGCGGGATCACCAGGTCCACGCCGCCGTCGTTGAGCGACAGCATGGCCGTGACCCATTCGCGGCTGGCGTCGGGCGGTGTCTGCACGGCATCCTCATTGAGTCCGGCGGCGCGCCGGCCTGCGCGCCCGGCCGCGAGGATGGCCGACACGGTGCCGGCGGCTTCCCTGCCGCCGCGCAGGATCACGCCGTTGCCGGCGCGCACGCACAGCGCCGCGGCGTCGGCGGCGACGTTGGGCCGGCTTTCGAAAATCACCCCGATGACGCCCAGCGACACGCTGACTTCGGCGATCTCCAGCCCGTTGGGGCGACGCCAGCGGCGGCGCTCGATGCCGACCGGGTCGTCCTGCTGCGCCACGGTGGCCACGCCGTCCGCCAGCGCGTTCAATCGCGACGGGTCCAGGGTGAGTCGATCCAGGAAGGCAGCGTCCGCGCCCTTGGCGCGTGCCGCTTCGACTTCGGCGGCGTTGGCCGCCAGGATTCGGGGGCCGGCGGCGCGGATGGCGTCGGCCATGGCCAGCAGCGCCCGCGTGCGGCCCTCGGCGCCCGCCCGCTGCAGCGCGGCGGCGCCGGCGCGGGCCTGGGCGCACAGGGCGCGCATCGGCGTCATGTGGCTCATGGATGACTCCTGCACGGAAGGGATGGATTCACGGATCGAGCACCAGGTCGTCAGCGTGCACGAGGGCGGCGCCGCGCCGGTACCCCAGCGCCGCCTCGATCGCGTCCGACTGCTTGCCGGCGATCAGCCGGCATTCGTGGCTGTCGTAGCCGGCCAGCGCGGTGGCGAACGCCTGCCCCGTGGGGTCGACCAGCCGGATCGCGCCGCCGCGGTCGAAGTTGCCTTCCACCGCGTTGATGCCGGCGGCGAGCAGGCTGCGGCCGGTTTTGACGGCCCGGGTGGCGCCGTCGTCGAGGTGCAGGCGCCCGGTGACGGCCAATGAACCGGAAATCCACACGCGCTTGGCGCTGGCCGGCGACACCGAGGCGCGGAACCAGGTGGCGCGCGCGCCTTCGATCAGCGCCGACACCGGCCGCTCGCCGTCGCCCCGGGTGATGACGGCCGAACAGCCCGCCGCCATCGCCATCTCGGCCGCGGCCAGCTTGGTGGCCATGCCGCCGGTGCCGGCGCCGCTAAGGCGCGCCGGGCCGGCCAGCGCGACGATTTCCGGCGTGATCGCGTCCACGGTGGGGATGTGCGCGGCGCCGGGATGGGTCGACGGGTCTGCGTCGTACAGGCCATCCACGTCGGACAGGATGACCAGCAGGTCGGCGGACACCAGCTGCGCCACGCGCGCGGCCAGGCGATCGTTGTCGCCGTAGCGCAGCTCCTCGGTGGCGACGGTGTCGTTCTCGTTCACCACCGGCACCGCGCCCAGCTGCAGCAGCGTTTCCAGCGTGGTGCGCGAGTTCAGCCAGCGGCGCCGGTTCTCGGTATCCGAGGGCGACAGCAGGGCCTGGGCGGCGTGGAAACCGTGCGCGGTGAACGCCTGGTCCCAGGTCTGGATCATCACCGTCTGGCCTGCGGCGGCGGCGGCCTGCTTCTCGTCCAGGCGCAGCTTGCGGGACGCGGGCAGGTTCAAGCGCGGCCGACCCAGTGCCACCGCCCCCGACGACACCAGCACCACCTCCACGCCCCGCTGCCGCAGGCCGGCGATATCCAGGGCAAGCGCGTGGAAGCAGCCCATGTTGGCCCGCCCGGTCACCCGGTCGATCAACTGCGCCGATCCGATCTTGATGACGATCCGGCGGGCGTTGACCAGCAGGGTCGAGGGTGGGCTGAGGTGGTTCAGGAAGCCTCCGTGGCATGCGCAAGCGGCCGTCGGATCACGACCGCCCAAAGGACGATACCGTAGAAGTATTCCAAGCCCGCAGAGTATTTGACCTAAGCACCGGCAGGAAAATGTACCTGATCCATTTTCCTCGCCTCGGGCGGGTTGCAAGGGCGCGGGCCAGGCCCCAGAAAGGAGGTTCACGCCGAGGAATCGCCATGGACCCGAACGTCATCCACGCCACCACCATCCTGTCCATCCGCCGCGGCAACCGCGTCGTGGTGGCCGGGGACGGCCAGGTCACCCTGGGCCACACCGTCATGAAGGGCAACGCCCGTAAGGTGCGCCGCCTGGCCGACGGCAAAGTGGTGGCCGGTTTCGCCGGCGCCGCCGCCGACGCCTTCACCCTGTTTGAAGTGTTCGAAGCCAAGCTGGCGGCCAACGGCGGCCAGATGCTGCGCGCCGCCGTGGACATGGCCAAGGAATGGCGCACCGACCGCCGCCTGGGCAAGCTCGAAGCCCTGCTGGCCGTGGCCGACAAGGACATTTCGCTGATCATCTCCGGCACCGGCGACGTGATCGAGCCCGAGGACGGCATCGTTGCGATTGGTTCCGGCGGCCCCTACGCCCTGGCCGCCGCACGCGCCCTGATGGCGCACACCGAACTCGATGCCCGCGCCATCGCCGAAGCCTCGCTCAAGGTGGCCGGCGACATCTGCATCTACACCAACCACAACATCGTCATCGAGGAACTGTGATGTCCGAACTCACGCCCCGCGAAATCGTTGGCGAACTCGACCGCTACATCATCGGCCAGAACGACGCCAAGCGCGCCGTGGCCATCGCCCTGCGCAACCGCTGGCGCCGCATGCAGCTCGACCCGTCGATGCGCGACGAGGTGATGCCCAAGAACATCCTGATGATCGGCCCCACCGGCGTGGGCAAGACCGAGATCGCCCGGCGGCTGGCCGCGCTGGCCAACGCCCCGTTCGTGAAAGTGGAGGCCACGCGCTTCACCGAAGTGGGCTATGTCGGCAAGGACGTTGAACAGATCATCCGCGACCTCGCCGATGGCGCGGTGAAGATGTTCCGCGAACAGGCCAAGGTGCGCGTGCGCACCCAGGCCGAGGAAAACGCCGAGGACCGCATCCTGGACGTGCTGCTGCCCAGGCGCCGCGGCGCCGGCTTCACTCCCGACGCGCCGGCCGAGGGCGACAATGAAACCCGCAGCAAGCTGCGGCGCCAGCTGCGCGCCGGCGACCTGGACGATCGCGAGATTGAACTCGAACTCAGCCCGGCCCCGGCCGGCATGGACATCATGACCCCGCCGGGCATGGAGGAAATGGGCCAGCAGCTGCGCTCGATGTTCCAGAACCTGGGCGGCGCCAAGGCCCAGACGCGCACGCTGGCGGTGAAGGCCGCGCGCCCCATGCTGGTCGAGGAAGAGGCCGGCAAGCTGGTGAACGAGGACGAGATCCGCGTACAGGCCATCACCGCCTGTGAGCAGAACGGCATCGTTTTCATCGATGAAATCGACAAGGTGTGCAAGCGCAAGGACGCCATCGGCGGTGGCGACGTCAGCCGCGAAGGCGTGCAGCGCGACCTGCTGCCGCTGGTGGAAGGCAGCACCGTGAGCACCAAGTACGGCGTGGTGCGCACCGACCACATCCTGTTCATCGCCAGCGGCGCCTTCCACCTGGCCAAGCCGTCCGACCTGATCCCCGAGCTGCAGGGCCGGTTCCCCATCCGCGTCGAGCTGACGGCGCTGAGCCAGGCCGACTTCAAGCGCATCCTCACCGAGCCGCGCAATGCGCTGGTGCGCCAGTACATGGCCCTGCTGGCCACCGAGGGCGTGAACATCGGCTTCGACGAGGGCGCCATCGACCGCCTGGCCGAGATCGCCTTCCTGATCAACGAACGCCAGGAAAACATCGGCGCCCGGCGCCTGCACACGGTGCTGGAGAAACTGCTGGAGAAACTCAGCTTCGAGGCCCCCGACAAGGGCGGCCTGTCGCTGATGGTGGACCGGGCGATGGTGGACGCCCAGCTGGGCGACGCCGTGCAGGACCCGGACCTGAGCCGTTACATCCTCTGACCGGCGCCCGGGCCTGTCAGGTTTTTCGCCCGGGGCGGGACTGTTTCCCCGACCCCGGATGGAAACCGACATGCCCGCCGCCGCACTTGCCCCTCGTCCCGCCGCCGCGGCGGGTACGATGGAACAGGCCATGACCCCGCCCCTGACCGACATCGAGGCCGTGCTGCGCGAGCATGGGCCCATGCTGTCGCGCATCGCCGGCAGCTACGAATCCGAGCCGGCGCGCCGCGACGACCTGCTGCAGGAAATCAGCGTGGCCGTTTGGCGCGCCTTGCCCAGCTGGCGGGGAGAGGCGTCGTTGCGCACGTTTGCCGCGCGCGTGGCCCACAACCGCGCCATCGACCACCTGGGCCGGGAAAAGCGCGCCCGGGGCGACGAACTGCACGACGTGCACGAAGACCCGGACGCCAGCCCGCTGCATCACGCCCTGGCCCACCAGCGCCGCAAGGACCTGCTGGCCGCCGTTCGCGCGCTGCCGCTGGGCCAGCGCCAGGTCGTCGTGCTGGCGCTGGAGGGCTTTTCCCAGCGTGAGATCAGCGACACCCTGAGCCTGGAAGAAAACACCGTCACCCAACGCCTGAGCCGCGCCCGCCGCCAGCTGCAGTCCGTGCTGGCAGGAGAACCCTGATGGAAAACAACCAGGAATGGAGCTCGCTGGCCGCCGACTGGCAGGGGCAGGACACGCCGGCGATCGACATCGAGGCCATCCGTGACGAAGCCGAGCGGCGCAGCCAGGGGCTGCGTCGGGTGATCCGGGTTGAGGTTGCTTTCGCGCTGCTGGTCATCGTTGTGTGCGTCTGGATTGCCGCCAGCCCGCGCAGCGACCGCGTCGAGACGCTGCTGTTCAGCGGCATGGCCCTGTTCCTGGTGGTTTACCAGGGGCTGATGGTCTGGATACGTCGGCGCGACCTGGCCGATGCCGGCGGTGATGCGCTGTCGCTGGTGGAGCGCGAGATCCAGCGTGCCCACACGGTGCTGCGCTACTGGCGCTGGGGTATGTGGTCGGCCCTGGCGCTGTGGCTGGCCATCTACGGCGTGATGCTTTTCGGGATGGCGTCGGACTGGCCGCTGCGGCGGATTTCTGGCCTGTGGGGCGGCGCCGCCGTCAACGTGCTGGTGTTCCCGGCCATGGGCGCCTACGGCTGGTGGCGCTGTTCGCAGGCGCGCGCACGCCTGCGGCGCTTCGGCGCCCTGCGCGAGCAGCTGCGCGCGCCGTAGAATGGCGCCATGGCCAACCCGCGCGCGACCGACATCATCCTGCACCAGGCATCCCACGCGCTGGAGGTAGCCTTCGACGACGGCCAACGCTTTCGCCTGCCTCTGGAGTACCTGCGTGTGGAGTCGCCCAGCGCCGAAGTGCAGGGCCACGGCCCCGGGCAGAAGGTGCTGGTGGCCGGCAAGCGCAACGTCGGCGTGAAGGCCATTGAACCCATGGGCAACTACGGCGTGCTGCTGCGCTTCGACGACGGCCACGACACCGGCATCTTCAGCTGGCGCCTGCTGCACCAGCTGGGCCTGGAACACGACGAGCGCTGGGCCACCTACATCGCCGCTTTGGCGGCGGCGGACCGTTCAAGATAGGCCGCCCGTTCAGGTTGGCCTGACTTGAATTGTCGTATCAATATCAATGCTATTGATAATTCGCCAATTATCAGCTAAATATCAATTCCACAGAAATTGACGGACGGACGATTGTGGCAATTCCCCTCACGCCGCCGCCCCTCTCCGAACTCTTCCAAGCCCAGCCGGGAAGGCTGGCCAAGGTGTTCGCACTCCAGTCGCAACTGGACGATGGCCGCTATCTGCATTGGGATGAGATTCGTCACCGCACCCCGCCTGACGGGTTCACCGTGGAGGAGTGGTGGGCGGCGCTGAAGTTGAAGCGAAGCGGGTCTTTGAGGGAACTGCCATTCAAGGACCGGCGTGGTGTCCCTTTCAAGTTTGGTATGACCGATTGCATTGTAGAGCTACTTCACAAGATCGACATGGCACTTGGCGGCAGGCGCGATACGCTCCAGACGCTTGCGACAAGCGAGATGAGGGACAGATACCTGGTCAGTGGCTTGATCGAGGAAGCAATTACTTCCAGTCAGATGGAAGGCGCCAGCACGACACGGAAAGTTGCTGCCGACATGCTTCGAAGCGGCAGGCCTCCTCGGACCAAAAGTGAGCAGATGATTGTAAACAACTACCGTGCAATGGCTTTTATTAGGCGACAGGAACGAGAATCTCTCACGCCCTCGGTTATCTGCGAGCTGCAGCGGGTCCTCACCGAGGAGACCCTGGACGATCCGCAGGACGCTGGGCGGGTGCAGAGGGTGCAGGATCAGCGTGTCAATGTCATCGACAATGTTGACGGAGCGATACTCCACGCCCCGCCGTTGGCGGTGGAGTTGCCAGAAAGGATGCTGCTCCTTTGTGCCTTCGCCAATGGCGAAACCGGATACGGCGGCTATCTTCATCCAGTAGTTCGGGCAGTGCTCCTTCACTTCATGCTGGCGTATGACCATCCCTTTGCTGACGGAAATGGCCGAACGGCCCGTGCACTTTTCTATTGGGGAATGCTGCATCAGGACTATGAGCTAGCGGAGTTTCTGTCAATATCGCGAGTTCTGAGAAAAGCCCAAGCACAATACAAGTACGCGTTCTTGCATACCGAGACGGATGAGAACGACACCAGCTATTTCGTCATTCACCAGCTGCGCGCGTTGCAAAAGGCAATCGACGAACTGCGCCTTTATCTGGACAGGAAGACTCGCGAGATTGCAGATCTTGAGCGCAGGATGCGAACGGAGCGAAACCTCAACCATCGTCAAAGATCCATCCTGGCTCACGCGATGCGGCATCCGGGCTTCGAGTACACGTTTGAATCGCACCGCGCTAGTCACTCGGTTGCCTTCGCGACTGCGCGTAGCGACCTGCTTGGCTTGGCAGACGCAGGGCTATTGATGGAAGGAAAAAGAGTTGGCAAGACCCGTGTCTTCATCGCTCCAATGAATCTTCCGGATATCCTCTGAACTTCTGGTCGCTATTGCAGCCCAGGCGTCATGGGGCTGTCGCTGCCGCGGCGAGGCCCATACCTAGGTGTGCCAAGAACCCGACGGTGCGATAATCCCGCCCATGGACAAGACCCCCGAACCCGGCACCACCCACTTCGGCTTCCGCGACGTGCCGGTGGCCGAGAAGAAGAAACTGGTCGGCCAGGTGTTCAGCTCGGTCGCGCAGCAGTACGACCTGATGAACGACCTGATGTCGCTGGGCATCCACCGCGTGTGGAAGCGCTACTTCGTCGGCACTTCGGGCGTGAAGCGCGGCGACCGCGTGCTCGACCTGGCCGGCGGCACCGGCGACATCGCTGCGCTGCTGCACGAGCGCGTGGGCGAAACCGGTTCGGTGGTGCTGGGCGACATCAACAACGCCATGCTGTCGGTGGGCCGCGACCGTCTCACCGACCGCGGCCTGGTGCGAGGGCTGGAGTACGTGCAGCTCAACGCCGAGGCGCTGCCGTTCCCGGACGCCAGCTTCGACCTGGTCACGATTGCCTTCGGCCTGCGCAACGTCACGGAGAAGGCCAACGCGCTGCGCGAGATGCATCGCGTGCTCAAGGTGGGCGGCCGCGCCCTGGTGCTGGAGTTCTCGCAGGTCAAGCCCGAGTGGTTCCGCCCGGTGTACGACTTCCATTCGTTCAAGGTGCTGCCGCGCCTGGGCCAGCTGTTCGCCAACGACGCCGGCAGCTACCAGTACCTGGCCGAGTCCATCCGCAAGCACCCGCCGCAGGACGAGCTCAAGGCCATGATGGCCGCCGCCGGCTTCGAGCGCTGCGACTACCGCAACCTCAGCGCCGGCATCGTCGCCATCCACTCCGGCTACAAGCTGTGAAGAACGAACAACCTGACCCCGTTCTTCAGTCGGCGCGGACGCGCCAGGCTTCTGCCAGGGATATCAGGCCTTCGCGCGCAAGCTGAACCGCCGCCTGGGTGATCGGCACCATGCCTTCCTGCATGGCCACGCGGTGGATGGTGTCGGCCTCCGCGCCCGGGACGATGAGCGACTGGATGTTGGGCGTCACCACCATCATTTCGTAAACGGCGCGGCGCTTGTGCACGCCCAGACCGTCGCAGTGCGAGCAGCCGACGCCGTGGTGGAACACCTCGTCGGGCCCAACGCCCAGAACTCCGCGTACATGCGCGTCCACCGGCTCGACTTCCGCGCAGTGGGTGCAGGTCAGGCGCACCAGCCGCTGTGACATCACCGCCAGCAGCGAGGCGCGCAGCAGGTAGGCCTCCACGCCCAGGTCCAGCAGCCGCGTTATGGTGGTGGCGGCCGTGTTGGTGTGCAGGGTGCTGAGCATCAGGTGGCCGGTGAGGGCGCTTTCCACCGCGATGGCCGCGGTTTCTTCGTCGCGGATTTCGCCCACCATGATCACGTCGGGGTCATGGCGCAGGAAGTTCCGCATCGCGCTGGCGAAGGTGAAGCCCGCAGCGCGGTTCACCTGCATCTGCTGGATCTCGTCGATGTAGAACTCCACCGGGTCTTCGATGGTCAGGATGTTGATGCGCTGCTTGCGCAGTTCCAGCAGCATGGCGTACAGCGTGGTGGACTTGCCGCAGCCGGTGGGCCCGGTGGTGAGGAACATGCCGTGGCTGCGGCCCATCACGTCGTCGATGCGCTGGCGGTCGGCGGTGGACAGGCCCAGTTGCTCGAGGCTCCACAGGCTTTCGTTGGTGTCGAGCAGCCGGATCACCACGCTTTCGCCGTAGATGGCCGGCAGCACCGAGATGCGCAGGTCGACCTCGCGGCCGTTGTCGAGCACGAACGTGGTGCGTCCGTCCTGCGGCTTGCGGTGCTCGGCCAGGTTCATCGAGCCCAGCACCTTCACGCGGCTGGTGACCGCCGGATGCAGCGTGCGCAGCAGTCGTCGCACCGGCACCATTTCATCGTCGATGCGGTAAAGCACGTCGGTGCCCGATTCGCCCGGCCGGAGGTGGATGTCCGAGGCGCGCCGCGCCACCGCGTCGGAGATCAGGCCCGCGACGATGCGCACCACCGGCTTTTCCCGGGACAGCCGCTCGATGTCCTGTGGATTGGACTCGCGGCCCAGGGAGGTGGGGTCGAGCCCCAGCTGCTGGGCGATGTCGCGGTCCTCGACCCGGTCATAGTGCTCGGCGATGGCGTTGCGGATGTCGCGCGGCGTGGCCACCATGGCGATCACCCGCTGCCGGCACATGAAGTCCAGCTGGGCCAGGGTGTCGCCGTTGCCCGGGTCCTCCATGGCCACGGCGACCTTGCCCTGATGCACCCTCAGCGGCACTGCCCGCAGCCGGCGCGCCACCTCCGGGCGGATCAGCGCGCTGGCCTCGGCCGTTGGATGGATGCCTTCCAGCCGCACCAGCGGCAGGCCCAGCGTGCCTGCCAGCTGGTACTGAACTTCGGTGGCGTCATCACCCAGGCGCAGCCATTGCGCCTTCGTCGTCGCAAGGTGGGGGGGGTGCGTGCCGTTCATGCCGTTGGCCGCCAGCTGCAGGTACCCCTCCAGCGCGGCGGCATCGGTGATCAAGGGGGGGTCGCGGAGGGCGGCCGGGGCAGGTTCCATCGTCATGCGCTTCCCTGTTGGTTTGGGCCATTATCACGCCAACCCCGCCGGGGTCTTTTGTCCTGGATCAGTTGCATCGCCGGCGAGCCGCGTCGGCCCCGCTGGCCCCGTTCTCCGCCGTCCGGGGGCTGGGCGGGCGCAGGCGCACGGGTGGGCGGCCCGCGCTAGAATCCCAGCGTCAACCCGCCCGGATCCCGCCATGCGCTGCTTTGCCCTGCTGCTCTTCCTTCTCGCCACCACCCTGCCGGCCCTGGCCCAGGACCGGCGCACCGACGAGCACTCCTACGCCCAGCCCGACAAGGTCAGCATCAGCCACCTGGAACTGGACCTGGCCATCAACTTCGAAAAGCGCCAGCTGGCGGGCACCGCCACGCTGACCCTGGCCTGGCACGATCCGCAGCAGCGCGAGCTGGTGCTCGACACCCGCGACCTGGCCATCAGCGCCATCGAAGCCCGCAGCGGGAAGCGCAAGTTCCGCGCCGTGGATTACCTCCTGGCCCAGCGCGACGAGCGCTTCGGCAGCAAGTTCACCATCACCCTGCCGCGCCAGTACGAACAGGTGCGCATCGCCTACGCCACCTCGCCCCAGGCTTCGGGCCTGCAGTGGCTGAGCCCGGCCATGACCGCCGGCGGCAAGACGCCCTTCATGTTCAGCCAGTCGCAGGCCATCCACGCCCGCAGCTGGGTGCCGCTGCAGGACACGCCGTCGGTGCGCTTCACCTACAGCGC
>NZ_JAIBFH010000030.1 GCF_019459675.1 Arenimonas sp. | reverse complement strand
CCCCGCCCCGCCGGCGTCTGGTTGTCCGTGGCTCAGGGCCCGCCCGGGGCGCCCGCCGGCGCCGGTGGGCGGGGGGGGGTTGGGGGACCGGGGCCTGATGGGCCGCCCACGCCGCCGCGTTGACCTCGGCCGTCGGCAGGGGTAGCCGGCCGGACCCCACGTTAAACAGGAACCCGGCGATCGCGCCCAGATCATTCGACAGCCGCGTCCGGTACTGCTGGTTCAGCGCGAGCACCCCGCGGCGCATGGCGAGGTACTCGTCCCAGCGGCCCAGTTTGACCCGCGCCCCGGTCACCGCGTTGTAGCCCTTGACGATCGCCGTGTTGAACGGGGTGACCAAGGTCGGATGCAGAAAATAGAGCAGGTTGGCGGCCGCGGGGCCCAGACCCTTGATTCGGCAATCGTCCAGCGCCTGGATCGCCCACAGCACGCCGGCCTCGTCGTCGCAGCAATCGCAGGCATGCAAGAAGCGACCGAACGTGCGTTGGTTGTCCGGGCTTTCGTAGATGTCGGGGATGCGCAGCTTGGGCTTCCACAAGAAGGCGTGATCGGCGCCCTTGAAAATCTGCCGCTGCTCGGCCACGGCCGAGACGACGGTCTCCAACGTGGAGCCGCGGTAGGCGGTGCCAAACGTGCCAGCCTCGATCTCCTGCACCACCGCCTGCAGGCCTCGGCGGATGGAGCGGAAGTTCTTGATCCGCTCCTCCCACAGAAACCACGTGCGGTACGTCCCGCCCGGGTCCTGGCGCCAATGCTCCAGGGCCAGGGTGAGATCGGGCATGGCCAGCGCCTGGGTCACGGGCACCTCATGGCGTCGCCGCCGGGGTCTTGGGCGCTCGCGAGGAGCTGTGCATCGCGCGGATCTTCCAAGCCCCCTCCTGCCGCTCGAGCACCGTGGTGGCCACGCCCTGGCGCACGATCGGCTCGGCGCGATCGGGTAGGACGATCGTGTAGCGATAGGTCTCCGTGGCCCAGGCGATGTCGCCGGCCTGCTCGACCGTCACTGCATAGTCGTCAAAGGTGAATTGTTGGATATGGCCCAGCTCCGGGCCGATGTGATGGGTCACATAGTCGGCATAGCTGCCTTCGACCTTGCCCGATTCGATCACCTCATTGCGCTCGGCAAACAACTTCTCCACACCGGTCAGGTCCCGGCGCTCGAGCGCCGTCTTGTAGGCCGCGAGCACGGCCTTGATCGCACCCGTGTCGTCCGTGGTTTCGGGGGCCGGCGCGGCCATCGC